>CANEXR010000163.1 GCA_947443815.1 Flavobacteriaceae bacterium
CCAAGACCGATTCTTGATGCAAAAGGACATGCTAATATGGTTATATCCGATCGATTTGTTGAGGACGGTTCTTACTTGAGAATTCAAAATGTAACATTTGCCTATTCATTGCCTTCGGAATTTATTAACAAAGCTAAATTATCTAAAGTTAGGCTTTATGCTGGAGTACAAAATTTATACACCTTCACCAAATATTCAGGATATGACCCTGAAGTAGGATCTTTGAATCAGGATGCTTTGCTTTCTGGTGTTGATAACGGTCGTTACCCTACTCCAAGGACGTATACATTAGGTTTAAATGTTGAATTTTAAAAATAAAACAAAATGAAAAAACATATTATAAATATAAAAGGAGCAATTTTATTTTTTGTCCTTGCTTTATCAGCATCATGCTCTGATAATTTTTTAGATCGTCCTTCGGAAGATGGTTTTGATACTTCAAATTTTTATGCTTCAGATGAGCAAGTTGTTCGTTCAACTTCAGTGTTGTACGGGAAAATTTGGGCGCCATTTTTCACTAAATGTTTTTATGCGCTTTCAGAGGTGTCTTCTGGAAATTTGTATGCTGGAGATGATGGTACGGAATTGATTCGATTTCAAGCTTCTTCTGAAAGTCCTCTTTTATTAAATCCATGGGGAACTTGTTTTGGTGTTGTTGCACAGTCAAATAATTTAATTAATTCACTTAGAACTTCTGTTGGACCAAATGTTTCTGAAGCGGTAGTTGAAAACACGATTGCCGAAGCTCATTTTATGCGTGGAATTGCCTATTTTTATTTAGTAAGAATATGGGGAGAAGTTCCAATTATTGAGAATGGCTTGGATTATGTTACCAATCCAAATATCAATACCAATAGAGTTGAAGATGTGTATACTCTTATAGAAAAAGATTTTCAATATGCTGCAGATCACCTTCAATCCAAAGTGAGAGGAGCAAATTACACTCAAAATATTAGGGTATCTAGCGGTTCTGCAAAAGCATTCTTAGCTAAAGTGTATTTGTATAGAAAAGACTATGTGAAAGCAAAAGCATTAGCCGAAGAAGTTATTAATAGTGGTGAGTTCAAGCTGATGGCTAATTATGGAGATCTTTTTAGAATTAAGAATAATAATAACGAAGAATCTATTTTTTCATGGCAATGGATAGTTGATGGAGGTTATCAAGATTCTAATTTTTCAAATGTTCAATACGGTCCAGATGTGCTTAATGAAGTTAGTTATGGAGCTACTTACATTCCGTCAAAAGATATCATTAAAGCTTTTGAAGTTGGTGATAAACGTAGAAAAGAAAGTATAATGATGGACGGAGATTACTATCCTGAATTAACCCATGATGGCGGTGTCGGTTTTACTTGTAGTAAGGCTAATGGCTTTTTGGACGCAACTGGCGGATTGGTAAAAAAATATGTAGTAGGTAAAACATCTGCAGAGACAGGTATTCAAGATGAATGGGGTGGTACGAGTGCGTGCAATTATATTATGCGTTATTCAGATTTATTGCTGATTCATGCTGAGGCTATTAT
The DNA here is from genome assembly GCA_947443815.1 of Flavobacteriaceae bacterium. Classification (GTDB taxonomy): domain Bacteria; phylum Bacteroidota; class Bacteroidia; order Flavobacteriales; family Flavobacteriaceae; genus Flavobacterium. The sequence continues at coordinate 1,524 of CANEXR010000163.1, forward strand.
GGCTGGAAATGCTGAAACGACAGATCCTGCAGCTTTGCTTTCTTTCAATAAAGTTAGAAATAGAGCAGGATTACCTTCTAAAACAAAAATCACTCATAATGATATGATGCATGAAAGAAGGGTTGAATTAGCTTTTGAAGGAGAGTATTGGTATGATTTAGGGCGTTTGCCTGCTAGTGAAGCTATTTCTATAATGTCTCAACAAGATAGAGGTGCCTATACTACAACTCCAACTAATTATACACCTACTGAAGCGGATTTAATATATCCTAAGCCAAGTAATGATGTAAACAAAAATCCAAAACTTAACGAACCTGCTGTTCCTTATGTTTTTAAATAATTAATTTAAATAAACAAATATTATGAAAAAATTTAATTTTTCACATTTACGGAGCTTTATAGCAATAGCTTCATTGTTTTTGATAGGTTTTTTTACTTCCTGCTCTAATAATGATAATTCTAGTGGCGCAACTACAACCACAATTGTAAGTGTTAACCGAGCATTAAATAAACCTACAGATGGTTCGCCAGCTGAAATTGATGTACCCACAGAAATAGGATACCCAAATAACACGTACTTTATTAAAGGAACTGGATTTTCGACTTTGCAAAAAATCTATTTCAATGGAGTTGAGAGTTATTTTAATCCTACTATGGTTACGGATAACGTAATTGTTGTAACGATTGACCAAGATACACCTTACGAAAATGTGTCTAGCGAATTAAAAATTGTTACCAAAAACGGAACGGTTGTATATCATTTTGTAATTGCGCCACCAGCTCCTGTATTGACAAGAGGTTTTACTCCTGTAAATGCTGCTGAAGGTTCTGAAATGACCATTTATGGTAACTTCTTTTTAGATCCAGTTGTTACTTTTGGAACAATTCCAGCCACTGTAATCAGTTCTTCTTTGACCGAAATTAAAGTAAAAGTTCCTGCAGGTGCTGATAAAAATTATGTAACCGTAAAAACAATATCAGGAACAACAACTACTTCTTATGCAGTAGGAACAGCAATTTACGATGATATGTCTTATTATGGTCTTGATTTCCCATCATGGAATAATCATACTTATGAAACAGACGGTACTGCTGATCAAGGATTAACCCATATCAAAAAGAGAATGGATGCTTGGGGAAATCTACAAGGAAACTGGAGTTGGTTCGACCAATTAGCACCTTATAGCGGAATCCGAATTGCTGTAAAAGCGGAAGTTCCTGGTACACTTAAGTTTATTTTCAATGGCGATTGGTCCGAAAGAAATTTATTGACGGTTACAACAGGATGGAATACCTTTATTATTCCATGGTCTGAGTTAGGCGATGCTAATCATGTACAAAATATTTCATTCCAAAACATGTCTAAAGATGCAGAAGGGAATGGTATAGCAAACACATTTTATATCGACAATATTGGATTTGTTTTAAAATAATAATTTGGTTTTTTTGAGTTAGTTTTAAGAAAATCCCTAATCTGAGCAATTAGGGATTTTTTTTGCAATTTACCCAATACAGAACCGCAAATTTCCAAATAAAATGATTTGGAAATTTTTGTTTTTAAGGTGTTTATGGCATAGAAGTCCTTTTGGTTTAATCGCATAAAAAATAAATAGTAGCAACAAATGAAAAAAAAGTATCAATAGGTATGAATTCTATTTACTATCCTTGTAAGTTGAACTATTGACTATCTTGTTAAATGAAAAAAATAAATAAAACGCCATTTTTACTCTTCCTATTTTTTATTATCTGTAGTTCTGTTTCCCCTCAGTCAATTTCGAAAGAGAAAAACAGGGAACATATTTCGATTGATAAAAATTGGCAATTTGCCTTTGGTCACCCTTTTGACACTGCCAAAGATTTTAATACTGGAACAGGTTATTTCTCTTATTTAGCCAAAACTACTTATGGTGATGGAGCCGCAGCAACTGATTTTGATGATCGCTCTTGGCGAAAACTAGATTTACCACATGATTGGGCAGTAGAACAAGGTTTTAGCGAAAAAGCGAGTTACAGTCACGGATTCAAAAACATTGGAAGACCATTTCCAGAAGCCAGTATTGGTTGGTACCGAAAAAAAATTACAATCCCAGAAGCAGATTTAGGTCGCAGTATTCATATCGCTTTTGATGGTGTTTTTCGCAATGCAACAGTTTGGTTCAACGGCCATTATTTAGGAAATAATCCATCGGGTTATTTAGGCTTCGAGTACGATGTTACAGATTATATTAATTATGGAGGCGAAAACACAATCGCCGTTCGAGTGGACGCTATGATGGAAGAAGGTTGGTTTTACGAAGGTGCCGGAATCTACCGCCATGTTTGGTTAAATAAAACCAATCCTTTGCATGTTCCTGCAGACGGAACTTTTGTAAGCACAAAAATAAATGAAAATAATGCCGAACTCACTTCTAAAATTTCGGTAATTAATGAAGGCCGTCAATCTAAGAATTTCAAAATTATTCAAACCGTTTATAATAGTGCAGGAAAATCAATCGCAACTGCTACTATCGAGAATCTGAATTTAAAACCTATGGAAACCAAGGAGTTTGAAGCTCAACTAGTTGTTGCTAATCCCACACTTTGGTCTGTTGAAAATCCATATTTGCATAAAATGGTGACCCATATCTATGCTGATAATGAATTGGCAGATACACAAACTACCAATTTTGGTATCCGAACCCTCCGTTTTGATCCCAATCAAGGATTCTTTTTGAACGGAAAACATTTAAAAATAAAAGGAACTAACAATCATCAAGACCATGCAGGAGTTGGAGTAGCTATGCCTGATGGTTTGCAGGATTTTCGAATTGCAACCTTAAAATCATTTGGATCCAATGCCTATCGTTGCTCACACAATCCACCAACACCAGAATTACTCGATGCCTGTGACCGTTTAGGAATGGTAGTTATAGACGAAACCCGATTAATGGGAATTACAAATACTCAGTTGAGCGAATTAAAACGAATGATGCTCCGAGACCGAAACCATCCCAGTATTATAAGTTGGTCCATTGCCAACGAAGAATGGGGTGTTGAAGGAAATAGCATTGGCGCTCGTATGGCAAAAACCATTCAGGACTACGCCAAAACAATCGATACTACAAGAGGAATAACAGCGGGAATAAGTGGCAATTGGGATAACGGTATTGCTACAGCCGTCGATGTTGTGGGCTACAATTACATCAAACATGGTGGTAAGGAAACTACCGATAAACACCATCGTGAATTTCCTAATCTTGCCAGTTGGGGTACCGAGGAAGGCTCTACTTTTGCTACCCGAGGAATCTATTTTGAAGATAATGAAAAACAATTCAAGCCCGCCTACGATTTACCACAATCGGCCAATGCACATAGCATAGAACAAGGTTGGAAGCATTATGATTCCAGAGCCTATCTGGCCGGAATGTTCATTTGGACTGGTTTTGATTACCGCGGCGAACCTACTCCTTATGTGTGGCCAGCAACAGGTTCTTACTTCGGGATGTTAGACCAATGTGGCTTTTACAAAGACACCGCTTGGTACCTAAAATCATGCTGGGGCACCGAACCCGTATTGCATCTTTTGCCACATTGGAATTGGAAAGGAAAAGAAGGACAACCCATCAATGTTTGGGCGTACAGCAATTGTGACCAAGTTGAACTTTTTCTCAATAAGAAAAGTTTAGGCAAAAAAACAATGGAAAAAAACGGACATCTCGAATGGCTTGTTAATTACCAACCCGGAACTATAGAAGCTATTGGTTATAAAAACGGAAAGAAACTCCTAACCGAAATCATAAAAACCACCACCGATGCCGTTGCTATTGGACTACAATCTAATGTAACCACTATTCAAGCCAATACTACTGATATTGCCATGATTACCGTCGCTACCAAAGACAAATCAGGCTTGCAAGTACCTACTTCCGAAAACGAAATGACCTTTACTATTTCTGGTCCAGCAAAAATAATTGGCGTAGGAAACGGAAAACCAACCTCGGTTGAACCTGATCAATTTTTGGAGAACAACACCGTTATTAACATCACCAATCTAAAAGAAAAAAGCATCAATTCCATTTCTGAAACAACAGAAATAGCAGCTAATTTGGATGTTTCTAATTGGGACAACGCCTTCAAAGACAGTCGAGATACTATTTTTGGAAAGAAAACCAAAGCCATTGTCTATCGCACCGACTTTGAGCTACCCGAAAATTTCAATAACAGCAAAATTAACTTGTTCTACAACAGTATCGGACAATCTCAATCCATTTATATCAACGGAAAATTAATTGCAAATGCCATCCCCGAAAACAAAAAAGGAGACACTTTTGTACTCGACAAAACCAATCTGCACACAGGAAAAAATAGCATCGCAATAGTCGCCATTCCTTTAGTTTATAAATACAAATGGGGAACCGTCAATACCAATCCAGGCACAATCCAAATCCTAACACCGGCACCAACATGGAAAAGATCACTTTTCAATGGTTTAGCACAAGTCATCCTACAAGCAACAGGCGAAGCAGGTGAAATCACATTAACAGCAACCAGCAACGGATTAAAAACTGCCCAAATAAAAATAAATGCAACAAAAAATTAAAAAGTGTAGGGCGTGACCACAAGGGTCGGGCTGTACGTTCCCGCTTTTTTATAGCTGGCAAAAAAGCCAGCTATAAAAAGAGCTCCACTGCCATCCCTCACGCAAACCCTGCAAACCAAACCCTTTCGGTAAAAAAATAAACCAAATCTTCGCTTCAATATATTTCAATTAAATTCAAAAAAATACACTATCAAAAATGAAAAAACTTCTTCTCACATTACTTTTAAGCAGCATAACAATTCAAAGCTTCTCGCAAGGAAATGTCTACCAACAAGGCTCCGGAAAATTCGAAGGTCTAGCCATGACCCCACCAATGGGATGGAACTCTTGGAACACTTTCGAAACCAATATCGATGAAAAATTAGTCAAAGAAACCGCTGATATTATGGTCTCCTCAGGAATGGTGGCCGCAGGATACACTTATATTGTACTCGATGATGGTTGGATGTCCAGAAATCGCGATTTAGAGGGTAATCTAGTACCCGATCCCATAAAATTTCCAAGCGGAATGAAATCATTAATCGAATATGTGCATTCCAAAGG
>CANEXR010000164.1 GCA_947443815.1 Flavobacteriaceae bacterium
AACCAAGACTGTTTTTTATCAGTCTACCGAAAAAGGGGCTATTAACAGAGCCATTTATAGTATACGTTTAGATGGCAAAAATAAAGTCCTATTGTCAAAAAATACAGGAACTAATGCAGCGACTTTTAGCCCTAATTTCGAGTTCTTTATTAATACATTCTCAAGTGCTACTCAACCTACGACGTATACATTAAATCTGTCAAAAACGGGTAAAGAAATTCAAGTTATTGAAAACAATCAGGTTCTTGCCGAAAAGTTAAAAAGATATGATTTGCCTTCAAAAGAGTTTTTTGTATTGAAAACGGCAAAAGGGAATGAATTAAATGCTTGGATGATTAAACCTAAAGATTTTGATGCAACAAAAAAATATCCCGTTTTTATGTATCAATATTCTGGACCAGGTTCACAGCAAGTCAATAATGAATGGAATAGCATAGATGATTATTGGTTTATGATGTTAGCACAACAAGGCTACATTATAGCTTGTGTTGACGGAAGAGGAACCGGTTTTAAAGGGGCCGATTTTAAGAAAGTTACCCAAAAACAATTAGGAAAATACGAAGTAGAAGATCAAATTGATGCTGCAAAAACAATAGGAGAATATGCTTTTGTTGACAAAACCAGAATAGGAATATTTGGATGGTCTTATGGTGGATTTATGGCGTCAAATTGTATTTTTCAAGGAGCCGATGTTTTCAAAATGGCAATTGCTGTGGCACCAGTAACCAATTGGCGTTTTTATGATAGTGTTTATACTGAAAGATATATGCAAACACCACAAGAGAATCCGAGTGGTTATGATGAAAATTCTCCAATCAATCATGTTGATAAATTGAAAGGAAAATTTTTATTGATTCATGGTTCAGGCGATGATAATGTACATGTTCAAAATTCGATGCAAATGATGGAAGCTTTAATTCAGGCAAATAAACAATTTGATTCCCAAATTTATCCTGATAAAAACCACGGAATATATGGTGGAAAAACCAGAATTCAATTGTACACTAAAATGACTAACTTTATCAAGGATAATTTATAAAAATTAAGGATGGATACAAGCCTAACAATAGAGCAAATTCAGAATTTTAAAGGGAAATACCCAAAACAACTTTGGAGCTTGTTTATGGTAGAAATGTGGGAGCGTTTTTGTTTTTATGGAATGCGAGGTGTTCTAACCTTTTTTATGGTTGATCAGCTTTTGTTAAAAGATGATGCGGCTAATTTGCAATATGGAGCAATTCAAGCTTTTGTCTATGCATTTACTTTTATAGGAGGTATTTTTGCGGATAAAATTTTAGGATTCAAAAAATCATTGTTTTTTGGAGGAACGGTGATGATTTTAGGCAATTTATTAATCGCATTTTCGCCACAACATTTATTTTATTATGGAATTGCATTTTCTATAATTGGCACCGGTTTTTTTAAACCCAATATATCATCTATGGTTGGGGAACTTTATCACGAACAAGATTCCAGAAGAGACGCTGGTTATGGTATGTTTTATGCAGGAATAAATGTAGGTGGGTTATTGGGAGGTGCATTGTGTATTACACTTGGAAAATTTTATTCCTGGCAAATGTGTTTTTTAGCGGCAGCAATTGTCATGATGATTGGACTAATCACCTTTTATTTGACCAAGAAAAGTTTAGGGCCAATCGGGGATTCACCCTTAAAACACTTTACACCTAAACATCGTAAAATTAGAGAAATTGCTGTATATGCAGGTTCTATATTAAGTATTCCATTTATATTCTTGATGGTAAAAAACACCGATTACACCGATTATTTTATGTACACAATTGGAATAATTGCATTATTGTATTTTGGATATGAAGTATTAAAAACAAAAAATTTCAGCATACAAAAGAAACTAATTGCTGCTTTCGTCTTTATCTTTTTTTATTTTGTTTTCAATGCAATTTATGAGCAAAGTGGTGGGTCTTTATCACTTTTTGCAAAAGATAATTTAAATGATTCTTTATTGTTTTTCACGATAGATCCTAATGTCGTAAATAATAGCTCCAATACTTTTTTTGTAATAATCTTAAGTCCTTTAATTGGTTTGTTGTGGTTGTGGTTAGCCAAAAGAAAGTTAGAACCCAATACACTAATCAAGTTTGGCATCGGTTTTTTATTCTTAGCGGCTTCTTTTTATATTTTTTATTACACTAAATTTTTCGCCAATGCTGAAGGAATAACATCTCTTAATGTTTTTACATTCGCTTATTTTATTACAACAATTGGCGAGCTATGTTTAGGGCCAATTGGGATGTCAATTATAACCAAATTGTCACCTAAAAGATTATATGGAATGATGATGGGATTGTGGTTTTTATCAACTGCATTTGGTCAATTGGCAGCGGGCAAATTAGGGGCGGCTATTTCAAATTCAAATACAGGGAATACACTTTTATCAAAACTCCAATCGTATACTGATGGGTATTATCAATTAGCGATTTATTCTTTAATTGCGGGAATATTATTAATTGCTATTACACCACTAGTAAAAAAATTAATGCAAGAAGTTAAATAATTAGACACTAAATTAAATGGCAGATTCAAATACAAATGATTTTTTTAAAAACCCAGTTCTAGGGCATCCTGCGGGTTTATTTGTAATCTTTTTTACAGAAATGTGGGAGCGATTTTCATACTATGGCATGCGCGCTTTATTGGTTTTGTTTTTAACATCATCAATAATTGGTGATAATCCTGGATGGGGTTGGCCTAGAGAACATGCTTTAGCTATTTATGGTTCGTATACGGCTTTGGCTTATTTGACACCAATTTTAGGAGGGTATATTGCCGATAAAATAATTGGGTATCGGTGGGCTGTTATTTATGGTTGTTTGTTAATGACTTTGGGACATTTATCTATGGCAATGGAAGAAGTGAGCCATGTTTTTATGTACTTCGGATTGTTTTTGTTGGTTTTAGGAATCGGAATGTTTAAACCTAATATGACCTCCATTTTATCCCACATGTACAAAGATAGAATAGAAAAAAAAGACGGTGCTTTTAGTATTTTTTATATGGGAGTAAATTCAGGAGCATTTCTAGGAATGCTTTTGTGTGGTTATATCGGCGAAAGCGAAAATTGGGGTTGGAGTTATGGTTTTGGTCTTGCCGGAATATTTATGTTCATTGGTATGCTTCAGTTTTATTTTACTCAAAATATTTTTGGGGATATTGGTCTTAAACCTATAAAAAATGAAATTATAAATCACGATGAAGATCCCGCCGTAGCAAAATTAAATCCCTTTTCAACTTTTGATTTGTCAATAATTGGTTTGGTTTCAGTGCTTGGTTTAGCTTGGATTATAAACGATCCGGCTTCTAAAATATCTAATTTTAATTTATTTGATTTTAATGTTGGCGGCCTTTCGGGAAGTAATTTTGTGATTCTTTTTTCATTATTACTTTTTGTTTTTGTTTTGATAAAAAGAATTACTCAGTACACTCCCGTTTTAAGAGATCGTATGATTGCTGTGATTATTTTGGCTTTTATAACGGTGTTTTTTTGGGCTTCGTTTGAACAAGCTGGTGGTTCAATGACTATTTTTGCAAGTGATTATACGGATAGAATTTTAGTTGGGAATGCCAAAATTATTTTCAATATAGTAAACACTATTCTGACTGTTACACCAATGGCAATTATAACTTTTGTTTTAATGAAATTGTATAAGCAAACGTTTCAAAAATTTGCTTTGGGTAATGTTGTCTTAGCAATTGGTTTTGCAATTATTTGGTTTTTGGTTTTATACATGCTCAAAGACCAGTATTCACAAGTTAAAGCGGAAATTCCAGCCACTTGGTTTGGGATTCTTAATTCGTTATTTATTATTACTTTTTCGCCATTAGTGGCTAAATTATGGGAGAGTAAATACAACCCGCCAGCCACAATAAAAAATGGTTTGGGAATGATTCTTTTAGGAATTGGTTTTGGTGTTTTAGCGTTCGGTTCAAGTACCATTCCGGCAGGGGCAAAAGTTGCTTCAGTAAGTTTGATTTGGTTAGTATTGGCTTATTTTTTCCATACAATGGGGGAATTGTTTATATCACCAGTGGGACTTTCTTATTTAAGTAAATTGGTTCCAAGTAGAATGATTGGTATTATGTTTGGAATTTGGTATTTAGCCATAGCCATCGGAAATAAAATTGCGGGTACAATGGGTGGAATGATTGACGAAATTACAGCGCAATATTCGATGACCACTTTTTTCTTGATATTTACTTTAATACCAATTGGGATCGGAATTTTCATTATGCTTTTGTCTCCTTTCGTCAAAAAATTAATGCACGGAATTCATTAAATTCGGCATTATTTTTGTTTAAATTTGTGAAAAAATCAGAGCCATGAAAAAAATAATTATAGCAGCATTCTTTTTAATTACTTCTTTTGCTGTAGAAGCACAAGAATTAGTTTGGGAAACCAATATCAACAAAGCAATAGAAGTTTCTAACAAAACTAATAAACCATTATTAATGTTTTTTACAGGAAGTGATTGGTGTGGTTGGTGTATTAGATTGCAAAAAGAAGTCTTGAAGACTCCAGAATTTGAAAAATGGGCGAAAGATAATGTGGTTTTGGTTGAATTAGATTATCCAAGAAGAACAGCTCAGACTCCTGAAATAAAAAAGCAGAATAATGAATTGCAACAAGCTTTTGGGATACAAGGTTTTCCAACTATTTATTTTGCAAATGGAAGCAATAAAGAAGGGAAAATTAATTTTCAAGGATTAGGAAAAACAGGCTATGTTGCAGGAGGTGCCGCTGCTTGGATTGCTGTAGCTGATGGAATTTTGAAAAAATAATACGATTAGTTCAAGGAATAGAATCCCTTTTCAGCGGTAGCATGAAAAGGGATTTTTTGTTTCTCACAACTTTTTTCCCAAAGTTTTTGAATTGTTTTGTAATTTGAAGCGTCGGCAACAACTATTTTAGGGTTCATATTCTGTAACATACGCTCTAAATTAATTTTTGGGGATTGTGTGAGAACTAAAATAGTTGGATTTATATTCTTCGGGTATAGACCCAAACTATCCAATATTAGAATTTTTTCTCCCTTAAAAAAAGCTATATTAGGTACTTTTTTTCTTGATTTAATCGATGCGAAATTTGCAGTCAAATACGAATTGATTAAATTGTTTTTTGTTGTTGCTCTTAAAGGATTGTCATTTGTATAAAGCGTGGTTACTTTTCCTTTTCGTTCTGTAATTAGCGTATTTTTCTTTGTATTATAAACAATCCATTCCTGTTCACTTTGATTATTCCATTCTTTTTTTAGATTCGAAATTTGAAAAAGAATAATAGACAACATTACTGTTATTAATCGATTAAAACTCGGTTTTTTGAACCAAATAATGGCGGTTAAAATTAGTATATAACTACTCATTAATAAATAGCTGTTGAATGCTATATCACGAATTATAAACGGCTCCACAGAAGCAATAGCATGAACTATTTTATTGAGGTAAAAGATGCACCATTCTAGTATTTTTGTCATTAAAAATGGAGCAGTATTTACGGCGGCCAATACCATTACTAAAACACCAAGACTCATTATAATACCCATTAATGGAATAATAATTAAGTTAGTGATAAAGAACAAACCCGGAAATTGATGAAAATAATAAATACTCAACGGTAAAGTGCCAATTTGTGCGGCAAAGGAAACTGTTAGAATACCCCAAATGTATTGTACTACTTTTGATTTTGGCTTCCAAATCGTTGCTAAAAGCGGCTGAAACCAGATGATAAAAAACAAGGCAATATAGCTTAATTGAAACCCTACATCAAATAAAAAAAAGGGTTGTACAAGTAAAATAAGTAAAATAGAGACTAATAGGGTATGGTAAATATTAACACTTCGCCGTAAATGGTTTCCAATAGCTACAAATGAAAACATAGTAACGGAACGAACGACTGAGGGTGCCAAACCAGCTAAAACACCAAATAAAGATAAGGATGCCAAAAGAACGGCTAACTTGAAAAAGGATCCTTTTTTAGTATTAGGAATGGGTTTTAGAATAAAAGTAACAAAGAGTAAAATGAATCCAATATGTAAACCTGAAACAGATAAAATATGCACCGCACCAGCATATTGATAATCTTGGATGATATCAGAAGCAATGTCTTGTTGTTGCCCTAAAATCAATGCGATAGCAACATTTAATTCCTTTTTGTGAAATCCTTGTTTTTCTAAATTCGTTATTATTTTTGTTCTTAACCTGGCTGTGTAATACCAAATGTCCTTTTCAATTCGATTGCTAATCCTAATTTCGTCGGTACTAACGTAGGCTTGGGCATAGATTTGCTTGTTTTCCAAGTATTTTCCGTAATCAAATTGACTGGGGTTTTTTGGACTAGTATTTTTATACAAAAGGCTTTTGATTTGCATTTGTATTCCGATTTCAAACGGGTGGTCTAAACTGTCTTTCCGAATATTTAGGAGTATTTTTCCCGAATATTTGGATGCATTAATGGTATTAATCAATGCAATATACCGGTCGCTGAATACAGTGCTTTTTAATTTTTCTCGAATGGAAAGTGTTAGTGTCTGAGGTTTTTCAAAAACTATATTTTGATGGGTATAATTTGTTTTTTGGTACAAATC
>CANEXR010000165.1 GCA_947443815.1 Flavobacteriaceae bacterium
AATGTTATTTTTGCAGATATTAAAAAAGGAAAAGATGTTATACGGGTGTATAATATGCATTTGCAATCTATAAAAATCTCTCCTGATGTTAATGAAATTAATGAAAATATTGATGCTATAAATCAACAAAAGTCCCAAATGTTGTATAATAGAATTAGCAAAGCTTTTAAACAGCAACAACAACAAGCAGAGTTATTTGCAAATCACAAAAAAGACTGTTCTTATCCTGTAATCATTTGTGGCGATATGAATAATAGTGCTTTTTCTTATGTGTATAGAAATATAAAAGGCAAACTAAAAGATAGTTTTGAAGAGGCAGGTTCAGGTTTTGGGGCGACTTATAAGTTTAAATATTATCCGGCTAGAATTGATTATATCTTTGCGGATGAAAACATGAAAGTAAAGAAATTTGAAAGTTTTTCTGATTTTACTAATTCAGACCATTATCCTATTATGGCAAAATTGGCTTTCGAATAGGGTTTAACTATAAAAGGTTTTAGTAAATTGGGTTTTTGGATCGTTTTTTTTTGAATCCTTTAAGATATATAAAAGCCTATTTATAGTAACGACAATAGTGTACGTTTGCAACAAATTTTCAGCCTGTTATTTTTTGTGATTTCAAATAATCTAAGGCAAATTTACCTTCGTTAAAAAGCAAATCTAAGATGCTTAGGTTGTTTATAAATCCATGTTTGTCATCAAAAACTTGCTTGTAATTTTCAAAAACGCAACTGTCTTTTTTTCCGTTTGCCAAAACTCTAAAATCCAAAACAGATTCAGCATCGACCTCATGAAAATATTCCTTGGTAGTGGTATAGTTGAATTTCATTCGCATACTTTTAATAAGGAAATCAAATGTTTCAAAATTCAAATCCATTAAGAAAGTATGTTTTTTTTCGAAAATAGGACGAATATCATCTTCAAAATATTCAAAAAAAGGGGAGCTTCGGTATCCTGCTTCCAAGGATTTGAAATGTTGTTTTTGCCAATCAAAATCATTTTCAATTTTGATATCTTTGGTTTTTTGATGGGTTTCTTTCGCATGTTTAACAGGGATATTCAATAATTGAATTCCGTTTGGACTATAAATATACGCCCGATTGCGATTGGTTTGTTTTTGAAAATTATCTTCTATTTCAAATGTAAGCTGCTCCGCTTGTACCAGTGCAACAAAATGACTGATAGAAGGAAAATAAGTGGGATGGAGTAGCGTATTCATTTGTTGACAGATTAAATAGCTAAAGTGTAAGATGGCTAATAACGATCCTACACTTTAATCATTTTTAGTTAGCTTTTTTTTTCTTTTTCCAAAAATATTCTCCAACAAAGAATGCGATTAAACCGAGTAAAAATAGTTTAAAGTAGGATTGTGGTTGTCCTTCACCGCTAACGGTAGTAAATAGGCGTTCCCAACGAATTTTATCCAATCCTTTTGCATTTGGATCAAGGCTCAACCATATAAAAATTGGTTTTCCAACTATATGGTCTTCAGGGACAAATCCCCAATAACGGCTGTCCTCCGATCTATGACGGTTGTCTCCCATCATCCAATAATAATTTTGTTTGAAGGTATATGAGGTAGCTATTTGACCATTTATTTTAATCTCATTACCACTTACTTCTAAGGTGTTGTTTTCGTAAGTGTTAATGATTCTTTTGTAAAGCGGTAAATTTCCAATGTTTAGCGCTACTGTTTTACCTGCTTCAGGAATTAGAATTGGGCCAAAATTATCAATAGTCCATTTTCCATCATGTGGAAAAATTTCGGTTCCTTGAGGTGTTTTGTCGATGTACCTAACCACTGAATCAATCGAAGGATTTTTTCTTAATTCAGCCGCTGCTTTTAAGGTTAGATTTGCATTGTTATTGGCCTCATATTGTTCCTGTGCATAAATACCTAAGTTTTGAATAACTGCTGCAGGAAGTCCTTTGAAATTGGTTTTAATGGTGAAGGTATGATCCGGATTTTCGATAGCACCTACGATATAAGGTTTTATACCTTCCGATTGTTCTTCGCTATTGAGTTTTACAATGTAGGTACGGGTAAATTCTGTTGAACCAGTAGCCATTAGCAATTCGTTAGAAACACCTTTTGCAGCATATACTGTATGCTCATATTGTGGTTTTGCTCGTTCTGGAAGTATTAATTCTTTGTTGTCGATGTATACAATTCCGTCTTTAATCGTTAAAATATCACCAGGAGTTCCTTGGCATCTTTTTACATAATTTGATTTTTTATCAACGGGTTTAATGACACCAGGGCTACCTTTTTTCTCAAAGAAATAATGAACGGTATCTGCAGGCCAATTGAAGACAACAATGTCATTTTTTGCAATTTTTTCAAAAGAAGGCAAACGCAAATAAGGCAATTCTGGCCATGTAAGATATGATTTACGTTTTGTAAGTGGAATTGAATCATGAACCATTGGTAATGATACGGTAGTCATTGGAACTCTAGGACCATAATTTAGTTTACTCACAAACAAAAAGTCCCCAATAAGTAATGATTTTTCAAGCGATGCAGTAGGAATTGTGTAGGGTTGTATGAAATAAGTATGTACTAAAGTTGCCACTATAATAGCAAAAAGTAAGGAACTAATGGTGTCTGCAGTTCTGTTTTCCGGAAGTACACTTCGGTCTGTGATGTAGTCTAGTTTTTGAGTATAGTTCACATACATTACATACAATCCAAAAGTGAAAATTCCCAAAACAGTATCCAAAGTTGATTTTTTTCCAAAACTCCTCAAGGTTTCTACCCAGATAACCGGAAACATAATTAGGTTAATTATAGGTATAAAAAGCAATACTGTCCACCAAGTAGGACGGCCAATTATTTTCATTAAAACAATAGCGTTATAGACTGGAATAGCTGCTTGCCAGCGTTTTCTTCCCGCGCTTTCGTATAATTTCCAGGTTCCTAAAAAGTGAATTACTTGTACTATAAGAAAAAATACAAACCATTGATATAGTGTCATAATGTATTTATTTAGTTAAATTTTATTATTTTAAAGAAGCTATTGCTCTATTTTTTATCGTTTAAATTTAAAACATCTTTCATGCTGTAAATACCTTGTTTTCCTGCCAGCCATTCCGCAGCAATTACAGCACCAAGAGCAAAACCTTCGCGGTTGTGTGCAGTATGTTTTATTTCAATCGCATCAACTACAGAATTATAGGTTACAGTATGCGTGCCGGGCACATCTCCAATTCTTTTGGCTTCAATATAAATTTCATTTGAATTTGGAGTTGCTAGCGTCCAATTGGAATAGGTGCTATTTTCGATAACGCCTTTTGCTAGTGAAATGGCTGTTCCACTTGGAGCATCTAGTTTTTGGGTATGATGAATTTCTTCCATTGCTACTTTGTACGAATCGAATTGAGCCATTATTTTGGCTAAATAGTCATTCAATTCAAAGAAAATGTTTACACCCAGACTAAAATTTGAGCTAGAAATAAAACCTCCGTTTTTGGCTTTGCAAAGCGCTTCCATTTCGTCATAATGTTCCAACCAACCAGTTGTTCCTGAAACCACAGGTATGTTGGCATGAAAGCAACTTGAAATATTGGCTACAGCTGCTGAAGGAACACTAAAATCAATGGCTACATCTGCATCCGAAAGCCCTTCATAGGTATTGAATTCGTCTTTTTTCAAAACAATTTCATGGCCTCTTTCTGTTGCAATTCGTTCAATTACTTGACCCATTTTTCCGTATCCTAAAAGCGCAATTTTCATTTCTTATGTTTTTAATAAATTAAATTTTCAACCGCGGAGAACTTGTAGCGTTCTTGAGTTAAAAAGTATAATTAAAGGTTAGTCCAATATTTGTTTTTAATGTTACATCATTTGGATAAATAACCGGTTTCACCGATAGATTTTCATCTACATTAAACTGAATCAAGGCAGCATCTACGTTGGCATCAATGATATTTAAGGCATAAAATGCCAAAGTCATCAAAGCAGATAAATCCCTGTTGCGTTGGTAAAATTTCTGACCAGCAATCAGTCGTTTTTCATCCAAATAACTAAAATCATCATCAGTGTAACCTTCAAGTCTTCGTTTGTAGGCGTCCCGATATTGATGGTATTTTTTATTATTATCAATATAAAAATAAAGGCTAGTTCCCATGGCTCCGTAAACAAGCGGAATTTTCCAGTATTTTTTATTATAAGCTTGTCCCAAACCAGGGAGAACAGCGGAATAAAAAGCTGCTTTTGCTGGAGTTAGTGGGTCAATGTCATTTGATTTTAAAGTGTCTTTTGTAACCAAAACCGCCTCCGCTTTTACTTGAGCAAAACCGGTAACGCTTCCAAGAATAAAAAGGAGTAAACTTATGGATATGATTTTATGCACTAGCCTTTTATAAGTTTGATGATTCGGTTAAAATCCTCTTCTGAGTGAAAAGGAATGGTAATTTTTCCTTTGCCATTGCCAGCAACTTTAACCTCGACTTTGGTTCCAAAATAATTAGCAAAAGTATTTTTTTGGTTTTCTGGTATTTCAAATGAAGCTGCTTTTGATTTTCCGGCAGGCTTAGGTTTTAAACTGTCCTGATAGTTTTTTACAAGCGCTTCTGTATCGCGAACCGAAAGATTCTGACTTACAATTTTTTGATAAATATCCGTTTGAATGTCTTGGTCTTCAATATTGATGATAGCTCGGCCATGTCCCATGCTGATAAAACCATCTCGAATTCCAGTTTGAATAATCGGATCTAATTTTAATAAACGCAAATAGTTGGCAATTGTAGAGCGTTTTTTACCCACGCGTTCACTCATTTGCTCCTGCGTCAGTTGAATTTCGTCAATCAAACGTTGGTAGGACAAAGCAATTTCAATCGGGTCTAAATCGTGACGCTGAATGTTTTCCACCAAGGCCATAACCAATGACTCATTGTCATTTGCAATCCGAATGTAAGCAGGAACCGTAGTTAATCCCACCAAAGTAGCAGCACGAAGACGGCGTTCTCCCGAGATCAATTGGTATTTGTTGAATTCTAATTTCCGAACTGTAATGGGCTGAATAACACCTAATTCTTTGATAGAAGTAGCCAATTCCCGCAAGGATTCCTCATTGAAATTACTTCTGGGCTGAAACGGATTTATCGCAATAGCATCAATTTCAAGTTCTATAATATTCCCAACCACTTTATCGGCATTTTTATCGTTTACCGATTTAATGTCGTTTTCAGGATCTTTTAACAAGGCTGATAATCCTCTACCTAAGGCTTGTTTTTTCAGTGCTTTTGCCATACAACTTATTTGCTGTTTTTCTTTATGATTTCTTGGGCTAAATGCAAGTAATTGATAGCTCCTTTACTTGTAGCATCGTAGTTTATGATGCTTTCACCAAAACTAGGAGCCTCACTCAATTTTACATTTCTTTGAATAATAGTTTCGAATACCATATCATTAAAATGTTTTTGAACTTCTTCCACAACCTGATTAGACAAACGCAATCTCGAGTCAAACATAGTCAATAACAACCCTTCGATGTCTAAATCTGGATTGTGAATTTTCTGAATGCTTTTAATAGTATTCAACAATTTACCCAATCCTTCCAATGCAAAATACTCACATTGAATAGGAATAATTACAGAGTCAGCAGCGGTCAAAGCATTCAAAGTTAGTAATCCAAGAGATGGAGCACAATCAATGATGATATAATCATAGTCATCTTTGATGCTTTCCAATGCTTTTTTAAGCATATATTCCCTATTTTCCTTATCAACCAATTCAATTTCGATGGCCACTAAGTCAATATGCGATGGAATAACATCCACATTTGGGGCCGTACATTTTAAAACAGCCTCCTTAGGACTGTTGCTGTGTTCCAAAATTTGGTACGTTCCTATTTCAACAGTTTCCACATCAATACCTAAACCTGATGTCGCATTCGCTTGAGGATCAGCATCGATAAGCAACACTTTTTTTTCTAAAACACCTAGAGAAGCGGCCAGATTAACGGATGTAGTAGTCTTACCAACGCCTCCTTTTTGATTAGCAATCGCAATGATTTTGCCCATTTATTTTTCTGAATTTTGAACCGTAAAAATACAATTATTTATGGTTTCTGAAAATCTATTTTGTTAACATTTGTTAATGTTTGATTAGCCGTTATTTGCCTCCTTCATATTTTTAAAAGTGATTTGGTTTCAGGAGCTATTCCAGCTGTACGTTTCAAGTTCTTGAGCCATCCCCTTTTTTTCTAAAGCCATAAAAGGAGCTTCCGCTGGTCGCTCTTTTCTGTCAAGAAAAAATAGGGGATAGCTCGGCGAAGCTTTTCACTACCATCTGGGCTAGGGCATTTGTTTTCAAAAAGCAGTTAAGTTTATAAATTTTGTTGCCAATTTTATAGTCATGAGCTTGAGATATTGCATTAGTATTTATTGTGTTCCCTGTGTTGCTTATTTCAGGACAGCACAATTGAAACGAGTACGAGGTCAGGAGACTTTAGCAGCGCATATATAGTTTTAATCCCATTTAGTTTTTAAAGAAGACTTCGGGGAGCGGGGTTAAGATTAAATATTTTAGTATAAATAACGGAATAATCTGATATCAATTGAGTTGTAAATTAATGAAATAGTAAGTCAATCATTTTTTTTGGTTTAAATT
>CANEXR010000166.1 GCA_947443815.1 Flavobacteriaceae bacterium
ATTTTAATCCCCAAAATACTTTAAAAATTCCAGAAGATACCAGCAGATTAATTCAAGTATCGAGTATTGTCCCTATTGAAATTGAAAAAATAGTAAAAAAAGTGCTTCCAGTAGTTCGACAACAAACTACCGAAACGACTACCACCGACAAACAACTTGTAAATCCAATCGTAGTTGCATCAGATGTCCCAACAACAGATATTGCCAAAAACAAAGACAACACCAATACAACAATAGTTCCAAACGATGGAAATGCAACTGTTGGTCAAAACGCAACGGCACCAACAACGGGCAATGGAGTTGTAGCGCCAACTCCTAGCGATACAGGAACTGGAATAGTTTCAACTTTATCGTTAGATAAACTTCCTGAATTTCCTGGAGGCATTAATAAGTTTTATAGTTATGTAGGTAATAATTTTGAAAAACCAGAGATCGAAAGCGATACTGCTATTCGTGTATATGTTTCATTTGTTATTGAAAAAGACGGTTCAATGACTGACATTCAAGTAAAAAAAGACCCTGGTTACGGCCTTGGAAGAGAAGCAATTCGCGTGTTAAAATCACTTAGAACCAAATGGTCCCCTGGTATGATTGCAGGAAAACCAATGCGAACCGCTTATAATTTACCCATTACAATTCAAATGAATTAACCAAAAAATAAAAAAGCAGAACTAGGTTCTGCTTTTTTTATGAAAAAATATTACTTCTTTTGAGTGCTTGTCTTTTTAGCAGGAGCCTTTTTTGTTGTGGTTTTTTTAGTCGTTTTAACAACTGCCACAGGCATTTTTTGCTGCACATAAGGTTTATATAACCCATCTTTTTCAGCTCTTTGTTTTGCTAATTCAGCTCTTTCCTTCGAGTCTGGGTGCGAACTCATCATTTGATCCAAAAAAGTAGATTGGGTTCCCTCACTCATTTTCGCTAAAATTGAAAAAGCCGAAGCAACAGCATTAACATCATACCCATGCTTTTTCATAAAATTATAAGAGAACTCATCTGCTTCAGATTCTTGCTTTCTACTGTGTTTACTATCAATCATGGCACTACCAATCTTTGCTAATTGATTCTCTGTAAGCGTAGCTATAGTAGTAGACTGCGAAGCGGCAGCATCAATTAAAGCTTCTTTTTTATACATGGCCTTCATGGCATCTCTTGAATCGTGATTCGCTACATGCCCAATTTCATGTCCAATCACCGCCAATAATTCATTGTCATCCATAATATCCATAAGACCTGAATAAACACGAACACTCCCATCAGCTGTCGCAAATGCATTGACTTCTTTAAGAATATATACTTTATAATTCAGTGTAAAACCATCTCCTTGCGTATATTGACCAAATACTTTATTAAGTCGAATTGTATAAGGATCCGTTGGTCCTGCAACAGTATTTTCGGCATCCATTTTAGTAACAGCTGCTTTGGATAAAGCAGCAGCATCGGCATCGCTAAACGTAAATCCAGCAACTCCTTTTTGAACAGCACCAAGCGCTTTCTCTCCAAAATTAATTTGTGCGTTGGCATTTAATAATCCACCCATAATAAGAATTAAGAACGATAATATTGATTTCTTTTTCATTTGCTATTGATTTTATAAAATCAAATATACTACTTTTTGGAGATTTGATTTTATAAATTAAACCAAATATAAGCCTTAGCTTTTTCTTTAAAAACAATTATTACCCCTTATTCCTTAAAAAAGAACCTGATAAAAACTTTTTTTACTTCCAAATCCTATTCTTTAAATTCCTTTTTCTTAAAACAACTTTACTTATCTTTGCACTTTGAAAAATGATTTTATGGAAACTGTTTTAGAAAATAATTTAACTGCAGGAAAACCAAAATGGTTGAAAGTAAAACTTCCAATTGGCAAAAAATACACTGAACTTCGAGGTTTAGTAGATAAATACAGCTTAAATACAATCTGTACTTCAGGTAGTTGCCCAAATATGGGAGAATGTTGGGGAGAGGGAACAGCAACCTTTATGATTTTAGGAAATGTATGTACTCGTTCTTGCGGTTTTTGTGGTGTAAAGACTGGAAGACCTGAAACCGTTGATTGGGATGAACCCGAAAAAGTGGCTCGTTCCATAAAAATAATGAACATCAAACATGCCGTAATCACAAGTGTGGACAGAGATGATCTTAAAGACGGTGGTTCTATAATTTGGATTGAAACCGTAAAGGCTATTCGAAGAATGAACCCAAACACTACTTTAGAAACCTTAATACCTGACTTTCAAGGTATAGAAAGAAATATTGACCGAATCGTTGCTGCCAATCCTGAAGTCGTTTCTCACAATGTTGAAACTGTTCGCAGACTGACTCGTGAAGTCCGAATTCAAGCAAAATATGACCGTAGTCTAGAAGTACTTCGCTATTTAAAAGAAAAAGGAATCAACAGAACAAAATCTGGAATTATGTTAGGTCTTGGCGAAAAAGAAGAGGAAGTCTTTCAAACCATGAGAGATTTACGCGATGCAAATGTAGATATTGTTACCATTGGACAATATTTGCAACCAAGCAAAAAACATTTGCCTGTAAAAGAATTTATAACACCTGAGCAATTTGCTATTTACGAAAAATTTGGACTGGAATTAGGATTTCGCCATGTAGAAAGTGGTCCCTTGGTGCGCTCTTCTTACAAAGCACAAAAGCATATTTTATAAAAGTACTTTCCTTTACTTTAAAATTGCTTTGCTTGATTTGAAAACAAATAGAAGTAAAGCAAACTTAATTCTTAATCTTTAAACAAAAAATCTTGAAAATAAGAGTTGCTATCAATGGTTTTGGGAGAATTGGACGAAATTTATTTCGATTATTACTGAACCATCCTCATATTGAAGTTGTTGCAATAAATGATATTGCAGATACAAAAACCATGGCGCATCTGGTAAAATACGATAGTATTCATGGTGTATTGCCTTTTGTAGTAAGTCATGACAATAACGGAATAGTAATTGACGGCAAGCACTTCTTATTTTTTCATGAAAAAAACATTACTAACTTGGATTGGAAAAGTAGTGCAATTGATTTTGTTATTGAAGCTACTGGTAAATACAAAACTTTTGAAGATTTAAACAACCACATCTTGGCTGGAGCCAAAAAAGTAATTTTATCCGCCCCTTCAGAAGT
The DNA here is from genome assembly GCA_947443815.1 of Flavobacteriaceae bacterium. Taxonomy (GTDB): domain Bacteria; phylum Bacteroidota; class Bacteroidia; order Flavobacteriales; family Flavobacteriaceae; genus Flavobacterium. Next base: position 3,136 of record CANEXR010000166.1, read on the forward strand.
CGATTCCATAAAAACAGTCGTTTTGGGTGTCAATGAAGGAATCTTGGAAGGGACCGAAACCATTATATCAAATGCAAGTTGTACTACTAATAATGCAGCACCTATGATAAAAATCATAGATGAACTTTGCGGTATCGAACAAGCTTATATAACTACAATACACTCCTATACCACTGACCAAAGCCTGCATGACCAACCGCATAAAGATTTGAGAAGAGCACGTGGCGCAAGTCAATCTATTGTACCTACAACAACCGGAGCTGCTAAAGCATTAACAAAAATATTTCCTCAACTTCAAAATAAAATTGGAGGCTGTGGTATTCGTGTCCCTGTTCCTGATGGTTCTTTGACCGATATAACTTTTAATGTAAAACGAGTTGTCAGCATCAATGAAATAAATGCCGCTTTCAAAACAGCATCACGAACCAGTCTGAAAGGAATTCTAGCTTATACAGAAGACCCAATCGTATCGGTTGATGTCATTGGTAACATAAATTCATGTATATTTGATGCTCAACTAACCTCAGTCATTGATAAAATGGTAAAAGTAGTAGGTTGGTATGATAATGAAATTGGCTATTCATCCCGAATAATTGATTTAATTCTTTTAGTAAATAAGTGAAAAAATTAAGTTGTAAATGAAATACTTTTTCATTTTTATTGTTTTTTTTTATTCCTCTCTGCATTCTCAAATAAATAAGAAAACAGACAGCACTGCCTTTTACGTTACTTTGGCAAACAATAACAATGGCATAAAAAATAAAAAAAATACTGAATTTTATATTCAAAAAGCAATAAATCATAGTAAATTCAATACGGATTTAGAAACTCAAGCAAATCTACATTTTAAACTTGGAAAGTTTTATTACAACAATAATGCACTTGATGCAGCTGCAAAAAATTTTCGCCAAAGTCTTTTTTTACTTAAAACAGTACTACCAACACCCACATTGGCAGCTTCTTATTGCTATTTAGGGTTAACTAATATTAAAAAAGAAAGACTTTTTTTGGCTGAAATCTACCTTAAAAAATCGGAATTAATCTATAAAAATTTAAACATTACTGTTGTTTCTCATGATATAAATCTAAAAAAAGGAATTTCATATAAACTTAAAAAAGAATATCACTTAGCAACTATCACTTTAAAAAAAGTTGCCGAAGACTCAACTATTTTAAGTAATCTAGGGGCCAAATCAGAAGCTTTTTATCAATTAGGAGTTGTCAAAAACAGTCAAAAAAAAATCGATTCTGCTTTGTATTATTTAGAAAATGCTTTGCAAATAAATAGTAAGAATAATGATATTGAACAAAAAGCAAGAATTATTTTAGCCTTAAGTCAAAGCTATAAAGAAAAGAAAGATTTTGATAGAGCTTATTCTTATCTTGATGAACATTATCAATTGAAAGATAGAATTTCAAGAATGAATAATGCCAAAAAAAGCTTAGCTGATTTTACAAAATTCAAAACAAAAGAGCTCTTCAATGCACGTATTGAAAAAGAAGAAAAGAACAGGGAAGAGCAAAAAACTTATAAATATTCTAAATTAATCAGTATTCTAGCCATTGCATTAATTACTATTTTATCTCTATTAAGTTTATCATTATACAAAAATAACATCATCAGAAATGAATCAAATTTGTTATTAAAAGAAAAAAATAACGAATTAATTATTGCCAAAAACAAAGCAGAAAAAGCCTCAAGAGCAAGATCAGAATTCCTTTCAACAGTGAGTCACGAACTCCGTACACCATTAAATGCTATTAATGGGATTACCCATTTATTATTAAAGGAAAAGCCAAAAAAGTCTCAAATAAATTACCTTTCCTCCTTACAATTTTCAGGAAATTATTTAGCTAAATTTATCAATGAAATTTTAGAAATTAATAAAATCGAATCAAATAAAACAGAAGTCGAAAATATTGCTTTTAACCTTAAAGAATTACTAAAAAACATTAAAAATTGTTTGCAAGAATTAGCATACACCAATAATAATAGTTTTATATTGGAAATTGATAATGCAATACCCGATTACATAATAGGAGATCCCACAAAACTATCACAGATATTCTTGAATTTAATCAATAACGCTCTAAAATTCACTAAAAACGGTGAGGTAACAGTAATAGCTAAACAAGAATTTACTGAATCACAACATATTAGCATCTACTTTGAAGTAATAGATACTGGAATTGGAATCCCAGAAGAAAAATTACAAACCGTTTTTGAAAGTTTCTCACAGGGTTCCATCGAAGTAAACCGAAAATACGGAGGTACTGGCTTAGGCTTAACAATTGTAAAAAAATTAATAAAAATACTTGGTGGCCAAATAAAATTGGTAAGCGCCGTAGGAATCGGTTCTTCATTTTCGTTTAAATTAAATTTTCAAATGGTTTCAGAACCTATCATGATGGAAGAAAAACCTAAAAAAAACAGAACGGTTTCATTAAACAATAAAAAAATACTTTTGATTGAAGACAATAAAATCAATCAAATGATAACTAAAAAAATGCTTGAAAACAAAGGCATCGTATGTGAAATAATAGACAATGGGGAAGATGCTATCGAAGCCGTTAGACATAATAAATATGATTTAATTCTAATGGATGTACATTTACCTGGTATTAATGGGACCATTGCAACTCAACAAATTAGAGCATTTGACACTACAACTCCTGTAATAGCATTAACAGCGATATCGTTGCATGAAAACAGAGAAATGTTATTATCCTTTGGCATGAATGATGTAATCACGAAACCTTTTGTCCCAGATGATTTTTATACTACTATCTCAAAACACATTTAGACTAATAGTTTAAAATCAACTCTTTAATCAAAAGCCTAACCTTGGGTTCCGCTTTTTTGGCTGCTTCTAAAACTTCATCATGGGATATTGTATCAATACTAAATGCATCTCCCATATCAGTAATAACCGAAATACCAAAGGTTTCTAAATTCATATGCCGGGCTACAATGACCTCGGGTACAGTTGACATCCCCACACAATCAGCTCCCAGAATTTTAACCATTCTATATTCTGCCAAAGTTTCAAAAGTGGGACCTTGCAAACCCAAATAAATCCCATCTTGTACGGTTATAGCTAAAGCTGTAGCAATAGTCTTTACTTTGGCAATCCTTTTTCGGGAATATGGTTCGCTCATGTTTACAAAACGGGGACCAAAACGCTCGTCATTTTTTCCCCGCAACGGATGCTCTGGGCACATATTAATATGATCATTAATAATAACTATAGTACCCACTTTATAATCAGGATTAACGCATCCCGAGGCATTCGAAACAATTAATTTTTCGACACCCAAATATTTCATCACCCGAACCGGAAAAGTAACTTCTTACATGGAATACCCTTCATAAAAATGAAATCGACCCTGCAGGGTCACTACATTCTTAGTGCCAATAGTCCCAAAAACCAAAGCCCCTTTGTGATCTTGAACAGTTGAAATG
>CANEXR010000167.1 GCA_947443815.1 Flavobacteriaceae bacterium
CTGCTAATATCGAATATAATTCCGAAGATGATACTAATATTAAAAAAGTTAATGATTTGGTCATGAAAAGCTTTGGCTTAAAACATGGTGCTGCCCATACTGAATTTATAAAATGCAATGAAGATGGAAAAATTTATTTTTTAGAAACATCTTCCCGAGTTGGGGGAGCACATTTAGCAGAAATGGTTGCCGCTGCATCAAATATCAATCTATGGAAAGAATGGGCAGCAATCGAGGATGCAATTGTAAAAGAAACAAAATATGTTTTGCCAAAAACTAAAAAAGGATATGCAGGAATTGTTCTGACGCTATCAAAATTTCAACATCCCGATTTATCTTCTTTTTCGGATTCTGAAATTTGTTTTAAAGTACCTTTAGAGTATCATGCAGGATTAATTGTAAAATCGGAGAATAGAGAACGCATTTTGGAGTTGTTAAATGAGTATGCCAATCGATTAGTCCTAGATTATACAGTAGTGGTAGAACAAAATAAAGTTTCGAGATTACACTAAATCAGATACAATATAATTCCTGAAAGCTCCCGTTTTTATATTGATAAGACTATTTTAAATTTAAATACTATTTCAATTTTTTAATAATTATTGCAACAATGAAAAAATACATTCCTTTTATTTGTTTTACATTTTTAATTTGTAATGGAATAAAAGCACAAAATCTACTTAAAAAATTAGAAAACGGTTTCAGTCGTCAAGATTCTTTACGGGGGAGTATTACTAAAGAAAGGGCTTGGTGGGATTTGAAATATTATCATTTAGATATTAAAATCAATCCATTAGACAGCACAATTACAGGCTCTAACACAATTCGATATCAAGTATTAGAAGAGTATAATCGAATGCAAATTGATTTACAAAGTCCAATGGAAATTCATGCTGTAACTCAGGATGGAAAAGCATTGAAATATACCCGAGAAGGAAATGCTTTTTTTATTGAATTAGTAACTCCTCAAAAAATTGGCACTACAAAAGAAATTATTGTATTTTATAGTGGTAAACCAAAAATAGCGGTAAATCCACCTTGGGATGGCGGAATTACTTGGAAAAAAGACAGTAATGGTAATTTTTTTATAGCTTCATCTTGCCAAGGATTAGGGGCTAGTGTTTGGTGGCCCAATAAAGACCACATGTATGATGAAGTTGATAGTATGCTTATTAGTGTAAATGTTCCAAAAAACCTTACCGATGTTTCTAATGGTAGACTACTAAGTGTTAAAACCTTAAAAGACGGCACAAAAACTTATAATTGGTATGTTTCAAATCCTATCAATAATTATGGTGTGAATATAAATATTGGGGATTATGCAACTTTTTCAGAAAAATACAAAGGTGAAAAAGGGGATTTAGACTGTACTTATTATGTTTTAAAAGCAAACCTTGCTAAAGCAAAAAAACAATTTCAAGAGGTTCCCAGAATGTTAAAAGCCTTTGAACATTGGTTTGGTCCATACCCTTTTTATGAAGATAGTTATAAATTGATTGAAGCACCTTATCTAGGAATGGAGCATCAAAGTTCAGTAACGTATGGGAATGGTTTTCAAAATGGATATCTTGGAAGAGATTTAAGTGGGACAGGTTGGGGATTGAAATTTGATTTTATTATTATCCATGAATCTGGACACGAGTGGTTTGCCAATAATATTACATACAAAGACATTGCAGACATGTGGATTCACGAGAGTTTTACCAATTACTCTGAAAGTCTTTTTTTAGAATATTACTACGGTAAAGAAGCGGGATACGCTTATGTGAGAGGAATTAGAAAAAACATTGCAAATGACAAACCTATTATAGGAAAATACGATGTTAACAATGAAGGTTCCAGTGATATGTACTATAAAGGAGCAAATATGTTGCATACTTTACGTCAAATTGTAAATGATGACACTAAATGGAGGGCTATTTTGAGAGGTTTAAATAGTACATTTTATCATCAAACAGTGACTACAAAACAAATTGAAGATTTTTTAAGTCAAGAAGTAGGTATGGATTTATCAACTTTTTTTAATCAATATTTGAGAGATACTCGGATTCCAACATTAGAATATTATTTTAAAGATAAAAAACTAAATTATCGTTGGACAAATTGTGTTGCAGGTTTTTCGATGCCAATAAAAATCACTTTAAATGGTGTTGAAAAAGTACTTTATCCTCAAATAAATTGGAAGAAAGAAGCTTTTGAAAATGAAAATCCAAAACTTGAAATAGATAAAAATTTTTATGTTGCCAGTTTTAATATTACGGAGTAAAAACTAAAGATATGATTTAGAGCTTGTAGATCAATTAATGGTTGAAAAATATAAGCTTTTACTTTTTCTTGAATTGCATCGGATTTTGTCCAACCACTTTTTTGAAAATTCTATTAAAATAAGAAAGGCTTTCAAACCCACATTCGTAGCAGGTTTCCGTTACATTTTTATCACTTTTCAAAAGAATTTTGGCTTGTTCGATTCTAAACTGATTTAGAAATTCAATAAAAGTCAATCGTGTCATTTTTTTAAAATACCTACAAAATGCCGCTTTTGATAGATGTGTTAGCATTCCCATTTCTTGAATGGTAATGTTCCTCTGAAAATTATTTTCAATAAAAGTATAGACCACTTTCAATCGAGTTTGTTCTTTATTATTATAAAAATCGTCAAAGGGAACTTCATGTAAATAGGTTATTTCATTTGATGTTGCTAATATTTGAAATAATGACAAGACTTCGATAAATTGCTCAAAGTTAGGCAAATGATGAATTTCTTTTAATCGCTTTCCAACGGATTCTTTGGTTTTTCCGTTAAAACAAATCACTCTTTTTGAATTTTGAAACAATTCATAAATTGATCTTAGCTCAGGTGTTGTAACGAAATCATTTTTGAAAAAATCTTCTTTGATTTGTAAAACTACCTTTTCATATTCTGTACGTATTCCATAATCAAAATTCAAATGAGGAATATTAGACCCAATAAAAACCAAATCAGAACCTTCAAATTGTCCCACATGATTACCAACACGTCTGTTTCCATGTGGAGCTTCAATGAATGTTAATTCAAATTCAGGATGAAAATGCCAATAATAAAAGTCATTTAGTTTTGGATTGACTAAAATTCGAAAAGAACTTCCTGCCAAACGTTTGATGTCTTCAAAAACAATTTTCATCTAATTTCATTTATAATGACTTATAAATATACTATTAGTTCTTCAAACATAAAAATAAATGTCAATATAGTACAAATTATGGTAAATCTTGTTGAAATTCAACTCGATAAATCCTATTACATTTGAATTATGAAATTTAAAGACTTAATCAATATGGAAAACAAGAATCAAACAATGGCAGCAACAATGGCCACTAATGCACATACCGACATTCCAGGAAATCCTTCTGTGGCAAAATCAAGTACTGTAAAATTAAACGATCGTTCCAACGGTAAACCACTTCGTTTACTAACTGAAGAACAATGGCAATTTTGGATAGAGAATGGATATATCATTATAAAAAATGCTGTTCCAAAAGAAAATGCTAAACGATTAGCCGATTTTATTTGGGAATTTGAAGAAAAAGATCCCAATAATCCTGAAACTTGGTATGCACCACCAAGAGCAGAAATGCAAATGAAAGAATTAAATAATAGTGGGATGGTTGAATTGTACAATCATCAATACCAATGGGATAACCGCCAAATGCAAAAAGTATATGATGCTTTTGCAGATGTTTGGGGAACTGAAAAATTATGGGTGACTATTGATAGAGCCAATCTTAATTTTCCAGTACGTCCAGATCATGTGTTCAAAGGGTTCATTCATTGGGATTATGATCCAGAAACAAAACCTCAAAATGTGCAGGGTGTTTTGGCATTAGTAGATACCACTGATGAAAATATGGGTGGTTTTCAGTGTATTCCAGAATTATTTCGTACGTATGACACTTGGAAACTAACGCAACCTGAAGATAGAAATAGATTTCAACCTGACACCACTGATTTTGATGGAAAATATGTAAAACCAAAAATGGAAGCGGGTGATTTATTAATTTTTAATAGCTCACAACCGCATGGTATTCGCCCAAATTTAACCAAAGATAAAGTTCGAGTTGCACAATACATTTCAATGATGCCAGCAGAAGAAGATAATGAAGAATTAAAACAATGGCGCATCAATTCATGGGAAAAAAGAATTGCACCAGTAGGATATGCTTTTCCGGGTGACCCTCGCAATTGGGAACAAACCAAACATCAAAAGGCAGAATTGAGCGAATTAGGAAAAAAATTATTGGGAGTAGAGAAGTGGTAAAAAAAATGGGATATTCAAAATATCCCATTTTTTTTGTGATTCAATTACTTGAAAATATTAGATCAAATTTTTTGTAATATAATTGAAACTTGTTGCAGCAGATTCTATTGGATTTGGTTTGTAGTTTGATTCGTGTTCCAAGAAAAAACGTTTCATTCCAGAGCGTTTTGCTTCTGCAAAAATAGCTTTAAAATCAATTGAACCCGTCCCAATTTCCGCATTCCAATCCTTATTGGTTTTGTCCATGTCTTTTACATGCCACATAGTAAATCGACCTGGATGCTCTTTAAATAATTGCAATGGATCATTTCCAGAACGAACAACCCAATATAAATCCATTTCAAAATCAACTAAATTTTTATCTGTTTCATTCAATAAAACTTCATATCCAGTAGTTGTACCAAATTTTGTAAATTCAAAATCATGGTTATGATAGGCCAGTTTTAAACCCGATGCTTTACAAAGTTCCGCTACTTTATTTACTTGCAAAGCTAATTTTTTATAATCATCAGCAGTAGTACCGCGCAACTCTGGAGATATCCATGGCACCGTAACATATTCGCTTCCTAGATGATTGGCTGTTTCGATATATGATTTTACCATTTCAGTAGAACCATCTTTAATCATAGCATTAAAATCAAAATGATTGCTTGTTGCTTTCAAACCATTATCATCAAGCATTGCTTTAAAATCATGCACAGACGTACCAAAAAAACCATTAGTTGCAGAATAACCAAATGTCTCAACTTCTGAAAAACCTATTTTTCCAACTTGTGCCAATACACCTTTTACATCTTTTGGTAAGGTATCTCGCAAAGTCCATAATTGAATTCCTATCGCTCTTTTTTTAGAATCAAAAGCAAAAGTTGGTGCTACAGCCAATGCACCTAATGCTAAACCTGCATTAATTAAGAATTGTCTTCTTTTTAACATGAGTATATTTTTTAGATTAATTAAATATCACAAATTGTAATGGCTTGTTTTAACGAAGCCAATTTATTGGGGTTTTTAGGAATAAATTCTTGACCAACAAATCCTTTATAACCAGTTCCTGCAATTGCTTTCATTATTGCGGGATAATTTAGTTCCTGAGTTTCATCTATTTCATTACGACCCGGAACTCCTGCTGTATGAAAATGTGTAATGTATTGATGATTGTCTCTAATGTTTCTAATAACATCACCTTCATCTATTTGCATGTGATAAATATCAAAAAGCAACTTGAAATTTTCAGAACCCAATCGTTTGGCTAATTCCACTCCCCAATAGGTTTTATCACATTGATAATCTTTGTGGTCTATTTTACTGTTTAGCAATTCCATAACCAATGTTACGTTATGTTTTACTGCTAATGGAATTAGTTTTTGTAATCCAATCACACAATTATTCCAACCTTCTTCATCCGTTTTTCCTCTTCTGCTTCCACTAAAACAAATCAGGTTTTTATAACCCGCTTCAGCGACAAGGGGCATCATTTCGGTGTATTTTTTAATTAATATTTCATGGAATTGAATATCATTAAAACCATCCACTAAATTAATTTCGGCACCATTACACATTGTTGAAACTAAATCGTATTTTTTCAAAACGGGCCAATCTTTTGGACCAACGAGATCAATTCCAGTAATTCCAATTTTTTTGACTTCGATACAAAGTGTTTCAATATCAAGATCATTAAAGCACCATCTTGCAACAGAATGATTTATGTTTCCTTTCAAAAGCATATTAAATTGTGGTTTAGCATCTTCCTCTGGCATAGCCAAAGCAGAAAATCCACTTGGAATACCCATTACAGCAGTTCCGGCAAGAATCCCTTTTATGGCAGATCTTCTGTTTAAATTAGTGCTCATTTTTTATTTTTTAAATAGCTGAAGCAGCTTCTTTTTTTTCATTGAATAATAACGCAAAAATCACAAAAACAGCTAATGCAATCCCCGCAGGAATAATCCAAACCATTTCCCAGTTTATTGCTCCGTCAACAGTTTTATAATTATCGGTTATCCAGCCAGCAACTGCAAAACCAATTAACATACCAACTCCGTAGGTAGCAAGAGTTATTAATCCTTGAGCAGCGCTTTTGTATTTTTCTCCTGCTTTTGAATTGGTATAAATTTGCCCA
>CANEXR010000168.1 GCA_947443815.1 Flavobacteriaceae bacterium
CAATGACACTTCGCGAAACAGACTTGGTCATTAATGAAGGACTTACTATTTCAGGAAAGAGTATGAGAGAACATTTAGAAGCTATAAATCATCAAGAAGCAATTGCTTTTATAAAAGATTTGATGCAAAGAAATTCTTCATTGAATGAGCGAGAAGTGTTGTCAATTCATAATCTTATTTTGAGAGGTATAATTCCTGAGGATGCTGGGCGTTATAGAAAAGTCCAAGTAATGATTAAAGGAAGTAGTCATATGCCACCACAGCCATACCTAGTTGCAAAGGAAATGGAAGATTTTTTTATATGGTATGAAACCAATAAAAACAAATTACATCCTATTGTTTTGGCTGCCGAAATGCACGAACGCATTGTCACTATTCATCCATTTATTGATGGCAATGGAAGAACATCTCGCTTGGTTATGAATCTTATTTTATTACAAAATGGATATATTATTGCAAATATTAAAGGTGATTATGACAGTCGAATGCAATATTACCAGGCACTAGAGACAGCACAAACTAAAAATAATAAAGAGGACTTTATTCTTTTTATTGCTCAAATCGAGAAAGAAAGTTTGGAACGTTACATTGGAATTATTGGTCAATAATTGGCTGAAAATTTCTTTTTGATATATTAAAAAAGCCATAAATTATTACGCTTAATGGGTAATATTTATGGCTTTTTATATAAATAGATTTTTTTTAATTTTTATCTTCTAATAATGGTACAAAACGAAATTCTCCAAATTCGTGTTTTTCAAATTGGGTTTCGTTTTTTCGTATTAAAACTGTCATAATTTGAATATCCTCTCCTAATGGAATAACTAATCGGCCTCCAATCTTTAGTTGTGCCATCAATGGTTTAGGAATAATTGGTGCTCCTGCGGTAACTATAATACCATCAAATGGGGCGTAACTTGGTAATCCTTTATAACCATCTCCAAAAGAAAGATGTTTGGGGCGAATTGCTAATTTTGGAAACAAAGCTGCTGTTTTTTTAAACAGTTCATTTTGGCGTTCAACACTATAAACCTTGGCTCCCATTGTACATAAAACAGCGGTTTGATATCCTGACCCTGTTCCAATTTCTAATATTTTGTGTTCTTTTTTTACTTCTAATAATTGGGATTGAAATGCTACAGTATAGGGTTGAGAAATAGTTTGTCCTGCTCCAATTGGAAAAGCTTTGTCTTGGTATGCATAATCTTCAAAACTTGAATCCAAAAACAGGTGTCTTGGGATTTTACTAATTGCCTCTAAAACAATTTTATCTGTGATTCCCTTTTGCTGCAAGGTACTTACTAACTGATTTCTAAGTCCTTGATGTTTGCCTGTATCTTTCAAAATTTGATATTTTATTTTGGTAAAAATAAACTAAAAATTCAAATTCCAAATTAAAATAAAAGTCAATTTACGAGTGAACTATTTTTTAAAATGAAGTTCAGAATTTGGATTTTTAAAAATTGGAAATTCTTATTTTATTGCTATTTTTGTAGAAATAACATCATTATGCTGAAAATTGGAGTATTAGGTGCGGGTCATCTAGGTAAAATACATTTACGTTTATTGCAACAATCTGAAAAATATGAATTAGTTGGTTTTTATGATCCAAATCAAGAAAACGCGGAAAAGGTTTCTAAAGAATTTGGGTATAAACATTTTAGCACTATTGCTACACTTATTCATGCCGTTGATGTAATAGATATTGTTACGCCAACACTTTCACATTATAAATGTGCTAAAGTTGCTATAAAATCTGGTAAGCATGTTTTTATAGAAAAGCCTATTTCGAATACTGTTGAAGAAGCGGAAGAAATTATTGCTTTAGCCAAAGAGTATAACGTAAAAGGACAAGTTGGTCACGTAGAACGATTCAATCCTGCCTTTATTGCTACGAAAAATATGATTGAAAACCCGATGTTTATTGAATGTCATCGTTTAGCAGAATTTAATCCCCGGGGTACTGATGTGCCAGTTGTACTCGACTTAATGATTCATGATATTGATGCTATTTTAAGTGTTGTAAAATCTAAAGTGAAAAATATAAATGCAAGCGGCGTTTCCGTTATTAGTGATACTCCAGATATTGCAAATGCCCGAATTGAATTTGAGAATGGTTGTGTTGCCAATTTAACAGCCAGTAGAATTTCGATGAAAAACATGCGTAAAACTCGATTTTTTCAGAAAGATGCTTACATTTCCGTTGATTTTCTTGAGAAAAAATGTGAGGTTGTCAAAATGAAAGATGCACCAGAAATTCCAGGAGATTTTGATATGATTTTGCAAAATGCAGAAGGTGTAAAAAAACAAATCTACTTCTCTAATCCCAATGTTGAACAAAATAACGCTATTCTTGATGAATTAGATTCTTTTGCTGATGCTATAAACAATGATACAGATACGGTTGTAACTTTAGAACAAGCGACTGATGCTTTAAAAGTGGCTTATCAAATTATTGATTGTTTTAAAAAATAAATTAAAAAAAACAGTCTGAAGTTTAAGGTTTAAAGTTCTGTTATGAAACTTTAAATCTTAAACTTTTTAACTTTAAACTAAAATATAATGAAAATAATAGCTGTAATCGGTGCAGGGACAATGGGAAATGGAATTGCGCATACATTTGCCCAAAGTGGGTTTACCGTAAAATTGATTGATGTTTCTGAAAAATCTTTGGATAAAGGAATGGCTACTATTGCGGCAAATTTAGACCGAATGCTAACCAAAGGAACTATTACAAAAGAAGATGTAGCAAAAACGATTACTAATATTATTACTTATACTGATATTAAAGATGGTGTGGTAGGCGCTGATTTAGTTGTTGAAGCTGCTACCGAAAATGTAGCCTTAAAACTAGATATTTTTAAACAATTAAACGATGCTTGCGCTCACAATACTATTTTAGCAACCAATACTTCATCCATTTCTATTACTCAAATCGGAGCAGTAGTTGCACATCCTGAACGCGTTATAGGAATGCATTTTATGAATCCAGTTCCAATTATGAAATTAGTAGAAATCATTCGTGGCTATAACACTAGCGATGAAGTCACTCAGATTATAATGGAAGTTGCTGAAAAATTAGGAAAAACACCAGTAGAAGTTAACGATTATCCTGGTTTTGTTGCTAATAGAATTTTGATGCCTATGATTAATGAAGCCATCGAAACCTTATATAATAAAGTAGCAGGAGTTTATGAAATTGATACCGTAATGAAATTAGGTATGGGACATCCGATGGGACCTTTACAACTAGCAGATTTTATAGGTTTAGATGTATGCTTAGCCATTCTGAATGTAATGTATGATGGATTCAAAAATCCAAAATATGCTCCTTGCCCACTATTAGTAAACATGGTTAGAGCAGGAAAATTAGGTGTGAAATCTAATGAAGGTTTCTACGACTATACTGAAAGTAAAAAAGCAGAAAAAATAGCCAAACAGTTTGTTTAAAAAAATTGAATAATAAAAGCCCATCGATAAATGTCTATATCGCAAAACCTACTCCGCATAAAATCCTCTCTACCCGAGGAAGTAACACTTGTTGCTGTATCCAAAACAAAACCAATATCGGATTTGATGGAAGCTTATGAAGTTGGGCAACGCATTTTTGGAGAAAATAAAATCCAAGAAATGGCCGAAAAATGGGAACTAATGCCAAAGGATATTCAGTGGCACATGATTGGACATGTTCAAACGAATAAAGTCAAATTCATGGCTCCTTTTGTACATTTGATTCATGGAGTGGATAGTCTAAAATTGTTAGAAGAAATCAATAAACAGGCTTTAAAAAACAATAGAATTATTGATTGCTTGCTTCAAATTCATATTGCTGAAGAAGAAACTAAATTTGGTCTTGACCAAGACGAACTCAATGTTCTCCTAGCCTCCCCTACATTTCAGAAAATGAAAAATATTCGTGTTGTAGGGTTAATGGGAATGGCTACTTTTACCAATGTGCAAAATCAGATTAAAAAAGAATTTGCATATTTGAAATCAATTTTTGACGATTTGCAACCGCTAAATATTGAACAATGTCAATTGAGCACACTCTCGATGGGGATGTCCGGCGATTATCAATTAGCTATTGCATGCGGAAGTACAATGGTTCGCATAGGAAGTAGTATCTTTGGGGGGCGATAATCTTTTTTTATTAAAGATTTTGAAAACTAATATTATAAACTGAACCCTGAATACCGTAATTTGTACGCAATACTCGACATAGAAACCACTGGTGGACAATTCAACGAAGAAGGAATCACCGAAATAGCCATCTACAAGTTTGATGGACATGAAGTTGTGGATCAATTTATCAGTTTGATTAATCCTGAAATTCCAATTCAGCCGTTTGTTGTAAAATTGACAGGAATAAATAACGCTATGTTACGTTCAGCACCTAAATTTTTTGAGGTTGCCAAACGCATTATCGAAATGACAAATGATTGTGTTATTGTAGCTCATAATGCTACGTTTGATTATCGAATTCTACGTACAGAATTTAGACGTTTGGGCTATGATTTTCAAGCTAAAACGCTTTGTACCGTTGAGCTTTCAAAAAAATTAATACCAGAACAACCTTCTTATAGTCTTGGAAAATTAGTTCGTGCCTTAGGAATTCCTATGGCAGACAGACATAGAGCTAGTGGTGATGCAATGGCTACAACAAAGTTATTTAAAATGCTTTTGGAAAAAGATTTGACAAAAGAAATCGTAAAAGACTTTATTAAACTCGAAGTTGAAAAAGGAATTTCTCCTAAATTATTGGATATTGTAGAACGTTTGCCTTCAAGAACGGGAATTTATTACATCCATGACGAAAAAGGTAACCTCATCTATATTGGCAAAAGCAGGAATATAAAAACACGAATCACCCAGCATTTTACGGGAGTTTCTACCAAATGCAAAAAAATACAAACCCAAGTATTTGCTGTGACACATGAAGAAACTGGTAGTGAATTAATCGCTCTTTTGAAAGAAAGTGAAGAAATAAAAATTAACAAACCCATTCTTAATAGAGCGCAACGCAAAAGTATTTTTCAATGGGCATTGTACGTAGAAAAAGATGAAAACGGGTATCTTAATTTAAGCCTTCAAAAAGCAGATGGTAGAAAAAAAGAAATAACTTCATTTACAACATTGCAAGAAGGAAAAAATGCATTATTCCGAATTACATCTGACTACCATTTATGCCAAAAACTTACAGGATTATATCAAACAAAGAAAGAATGTTTTCAATATAAAATAAAAGAATGTGATGGTGCTTGTATAGGAAAAATAAATGCAGATGAATACAACAAACGGGTACAGGAATTCATTAATAAAAATAGTTTTGAAAATCAAAATATGATTCTTGTGGACCGCGGAAGAACTATTAATGAACGTTCCGCTGTATTGATAGAAAATGGAATTTATAAAGGCTATACTTTTTATGATTTGAACTATCAAATAACCAATATTGAAGTTCTTAAGAACATAATTATTCCGATGCAAAATAATCGGGATACTAAAAATATTATTCAGAGTCAATTACGAAAAAGTAAGACTATAAAAGTAATCCCATTTTAATGTTTCTTGATTTTAGACCCTAAGAATGAAATACCTAATTACGATTATAGGACCAACAGCAATTGGTAAAACCGCTTTAAGTATTGCATTAGCAAAAGAATACAAATGCGATATTATTTCTTGTGATAGCAGGCAGTTCTTTAAAGAAATGAGTATCGGTACAGCGGTTCCAAATGGTGATGAATTAGCTTCGGCTAACCATCATTTTATTCAAAACAAATCTATTTTTGAAGATTATACCGTTGGAGATTTTGAAAAAGAAGCCATTGCAAAACTTTCAGAATTATACCAAACCAATGATTATGTAATTCTTGTTGGTGGTTCTGGATTGTATGTAGATGCGATTTTAAAAGGTTTCGATGAATTTCCATCTATTGATGCTACAATACGATTAAATGTAAATGCTGCTTACGAAAAATCAGGAATTGGCTATTTGCAAGAAGAACTGCGATTATTAGACCCTGTTTATTTTGCAAAATTACGCTCTGAAAACCCACAAACATTACAAAATCCTCAACGAATGATGCGATTTGTGGAAGTATGTATTGGAACTGGAAAACCATATTCTTCGTTTTTAAATCAAAAGAAAAATGACCGGATTTTTATGCCTATTTTAATTGGATTAGAAGCGGAAAGAAACGTAATTTATAATCGAATTAATCAACGGGTTGATATTATGATTCACCAAGGCCTTTTAGCGGAAGCCAAAAAACTATATTCTCACAAAGAATTAAATGCTTTGCAAACTGTTGGTTATCGCGAATTATTTAGCTATTTTGAGGGAGAAATTACATTA
>CANEXR010000169.1 GCA_947443815.1 Flavobacteriaceae bacterium
ATTGTGCAAATGGCAGGTGGAATGCTTCAAGCAAAACAAAATAATATGCTTATTTTAGTGGATGGTTTTATTTGTACCGTTGCTTTTTTAATTGCTTATAAAAACAATCCTGAGATTAAGGATAATGCAATATTCTGTCATTCATCTGCCGAAAAAGGGCATCAAAAAATAATTGACTATTTGAAAGTTCGGACACTATTGCAACTCGATTTGAGATTGGGAGAGGGTACAGGTTGTGCAATAGCATTTCCAATCATTCAATCGGCAGTGGCTTTCTTGAATGAAATGGCTAGTTTCGAAAGTGCTGGGGTGAATAATAAATAGCCATAGCGATTGAATTAGCAATTATTTATAAATTGGCATTTGTCAAAATAATATAAAAAATGAAAAAAGAACTTCATATATTTTTTACAGCATTACTGTTTTATACCCGAATTCCGTGTCCCAAAAACATAGACCACAATCCCGATTATTTGAATAAAGCTTCTCGTTATTTTCCTTTAATTGGCTGGATAGTTGGAGGTATTAGTTTTGTAGTTTACTTTATTTCGTCAATTCTCTTTTCGTATGAAATTGCAATTATTCTTTCGATGATAGCAGGAATTCTGACCACAGGAGCTTTTCACGAAGATGGTTTTGCCGATGTTTGTGATGGTTTTGGTGGGGGTTGGACCAAAGAAAAAATATTGATAATCATGAAAGACAGTGCCATAGGAGCGTATGGTGCCATAGGATTGGTATTGTTGTTTGTATTGAAATTTCAAAGTTTAGGATTATCAATTCAAGATATTCAGCAGTTAGAATTGAAAGTTAATCACGCACCGTTTTTTGTTCTACTCCTTTTTATTGTAGCACATTCTCTAAGTCGTCTTGCGGCAGTTTCGATTGTATTTACCCATAAATATTCAAGGGAGGATGCCTCAAGCAAAAGCAAACCTATTGCACAAAGTTATTCTTGGAAAGAAGTATTGGGAGCCTTTGTTTTTGGATTGCTACCGCTATTATTACTGTCTTGTTTTCAATGGCAAATGCTTTTGGTTTTGTTCCCCGTTTTCATAACGCGAATTTTCTTGGCCCGTTATTTCCAAAAATGGATTGACGGTTATACAGGAGATTGTCTGGGTGCTACCCAACAAGTTTGTGAAGTTGTATTTTACCTCTCAATAATTGCTTTATGGAAGTTTATTTAGTGCGCCACACAGAGACAATTTGTGAAAAAGGAATTTGTTATGGGCAATCAGATGTGGAATTATTAAGCCCGTATTTGCCACAATTTGAAAGGATAAAAACTCAAATTCCCGCAGGAGCTAAGGTCTATTCTAGTCCATTAACTCGGTGTGTAACATTAGCCGAGTATCTATCAGAAACAGCAATACAGCAAGATGTGCGCCTGATGGAAATGGATTTTGGTGATTGGGAAATGAAACTTTGGGAGGCTATTCCAAAAGATGATTTCGAGCCTTGGATGAATGATTTTGTAAATGTTCAGGTGCCAAATGGAGAAGCTTTTACAGATTTATTTCACAGAGTAGAAGATTTTCTAACCAATGAACTTAGAGAAAATACGAACAAACCTATTGTCATTGTTGCACATGCTGGCGTGATACGAAGCATCCTTTGTAGTGTTACGCAACTCCCATTAAAAGACGCTTTTCAGAACAAAGTTGATTTTGGGGCTGTGCTAAAAATAAAAATTGACTAAGGAATTGATTTAAAATTGATTAAGTTGCTGAAAGACTGATTTTTGTTTAAATTTTGTTCCTAAAAGCAACACAAAATTGATTTTATGATAAATTTAATCTTAACTTTGCGCCCGTAATGAGGTTGAGGTTTGCTTTTTTGCAAATCACATTAAAAGGGAAGAGAGTGATTGAAAATAGAGTATTTCGGATATCAAATTCAGATTTTAAATCGGAAATCAGTATTCAAAGTCAAAATTCAAAAATCTCGCGCTGTACCCGCAACTGTAAGCTATAAAGCTTGTTGTTATCTACAAAACCACTGTTTGTATTTACAAATGGGAAGGTCAACAACAAGACGCAAGCCAGGAGACCTGCCTATTATATCGAGTATCAAACTTTCGGGAAAAAAGGTTTGGGTATGGGTAATTCTATGCTTTTCTCCCATTTTTAGTCATGTAATAGAAAAAACTATTACACAATGTTTTATTAAAATGAACAACAAAATCGTTCGTATTAGTGCCTTATGTGTACTAATGACTAGCTGTGTTTTTGCACAAAAAAAAGACACCATTACTTCCAGAAATGAATTAGATGAAGTAGTAATTTCTGATTCTAAATTTGCTTTACCAAAAGAAAAATCAGGAAAAGTAATTGTAAAAATCACCGCCGAAGAATTAAAGAAAAAACAAGGGCAATCTGTAGCTGCTATTTTGAGTACAGTTGCAGGAGTCGAAATCAACGGAAACCAAAGCAGAAATGGTAAAGATTTAGGGCTTTACATTCGCGGAGGCAGAAATCACCAGATTTTAATTTTGATAGACGGTGTTCCAGTAACTGATGCTTCGGGAATTAATTTATCTTATGATTTGCGTTTACTTCCTGTAGAACAAATTGAAAGTATCGAAATCATGAAAGGTGCTTCCAGTACATTATATGGTACAGGCGCTGCAACAGGTGTTATCAATATAACACTCAAAAAAGCTTCAAAAAAAGCTATAGCCGGTAATGCTTATATGAATATTGGCACTCAAACTGTCGCCAAAAAAGCGGATTATAGCATTCAAGATTACAATCAAGGCTTTGCTATAAACGGAAGTGCTGCAAAAATAAATTATTTTGCATCCTTAAACAGTACGGAAACTAAAGGAATTTCAGAAGCAAAATCGCCAAACTCTGCCATTGATTTTGAAGATGACTCTTTTTCTAGAATTAATTCATTGGTAAAGATTGGTTTTACACCTTCAAAAAAATTCAAATTAGATTTTTTTGCTAATTATGACCGAATGAAAAGTGATTTTGATGCAGGTTCATTTGCAGATGATCTTAACAACTATAGCCAATCAGAACAATACAGACTTGGGTTTTCGCCAAAATACAAGTATAATAAAGGAGAATTTGTACTTAACGCAGGGGCCAATTTAATGGACAGAACCTTATTTACTTACAGTACTTTATACTTTTATAAGTCTAGAAGTGTTTCTGCTGATGCTTTTAATAAATATGAGTTTAGCAAAGAGTTTTTCCTTGTAACTGGTGCACAGTTCCAATTTCATGAAATGTCAAATGAAAATCCGTATGGTGTTATTACAAAAGAAGTAGCTCAATTTAACATGATTGATCCTTATGTAACTGCTGTTTTTAATTCAGAATTTGGATTGAATATTAATGCAGGGGCACGGTTCAATATGCATAGTAAATACGGTAATAATTTAGTGTATAATTTCAATCCATCTTATACTTTTTCTGACCTACCATTAAAGGTGTTAGCCTCATTTAGTACTGCTTTTGTTACGCCTAGTTTGTACCAACTGTATTCACCTTACGGTGATTTAAATTTATCTTCTGAAAAAGACGGAACCGCAGAAGCTGGTTTTGAATTGAATTTAGCAGACAAAAAACTAAATTTGAATGTAGTTTCTTTTTGGAGAGAAGAACAAGATGCGATTGCTTTTGATTTAGTTACCTATAAATATTATAATTTGATGGGTAGAAATAAAGCGCAAGGAATTGAAACCATGATTTCGTATGCTTTTAATGATAAAATTAAATGCAATGCCAATTATACTTTTACCGAATTAGAAAAACAATCTCGAGTATTGAATCCTAAACATAAAGTAAATGCATCGGTTGATGTTCAGGCTACAGCTCGTTTGGCTTTTAGCGCTTCGTATCAATTTGTATCCGACCGTTATTTTGAATATACAACGTATCCAGCACCAACCTACAATCCAGTTTTAAACTCAGAAATTCTAAAAGATTACCAATTGGTAAACGCAAATGTTCGTTATGAGTTAATCAAAAACAGATTGAATATTTTTGGAGCTGCAGATAATATTTTGGACAAAGATTTTGTGGAAACACGAGGATACAGTACACGAGGTAGAAACTTTAAATTTGGTTTGAATTTTTTATTTTAATTTTAACAAACAAAAAAAAACGGTTTCGACTATTGTAGTCGAAACCGTTTTTTTATAAATAATATTTTTTATTCTAAAGCTTTTAATAGTCCTTCAGGAGCCTTTTCAAGATACATTTGGTTTTGTAAGCCTTGGATTGATTTGGTATCCTTGAAATAGTCAAATTCTTTACCAGTACTCAGTTTTACCATTTTTCCACTTCCAGTAATTTTTCCAATTGCAGTACTTAGCAATGGTTCCGATGTACTTCCAAGAACACCAAAGGTGCTTATAGTTTCTTTCAATTGATAATTTGGAATTAGCCCATTGAAATAATCACCAAATCCAACCGAATTGACAATTTTTAATACAATGGGTTGCATTGCATACCGATGATTTGGATTTCTATTTTGAGTGCCAAAAGTTGGTGAATCATATAAAGTCACCGAACCCACATTTTTCCCCGTTGTAATATCACCAATTTGAACTACATTGACATGTGGTTTTAAACCATTTATAACTAGTTCACTAGCAGACGCTGTGCTTTTAGTTGTTAAAATATAAACCGTAGTCATATTGAGACTATTTATAGAAACACTTCCTATTTTATCCGTAAAAATATTTTTCAAAGCCTCCGGATTTTCCGCTTCATAATAAGCATTTATTTTAGCATTCCATTGTTGTTTTGCAAATACTTCACCTGTAAATTGTCCTGTAATCATACTTGCTAATCGTGTTGCCGTAAGAACAGAGCCACCACTATTGTATCTAAGGTCTAAAACAAAATCGGTAATTCCTTGTGATTTTAAGGTAGCAAAGGCATCATTTAATTGTGTGTCGTAAGCGGCATAAAACCCATTATACATTAAATATCCTATTTTATGCGAACCAGATTCAATTACTTTATTAATAAAAATAGGATTTTCAGCCAATACCGATTTGGTCAAAGCAACTGATTTTCCATTGTCAACAATGGTTGTACCGTTATAAGTTGCTAAATTCAAGGTATAACTTTCGCCACTTAATAAACTTTGATAATTACTGATTGTCAATTGTGTTCCATTAACCCCAGTAAAAAGATCGCCACGTTTAATATCTTTATTTGAAGCATCGGAATTGGGTAAAATATAACGTACATAACCAAAAATTTCAGTAGTGCTTCCAGGTTTATAACTCAATCCAAAATCAACACCATCGTTTTTAGAAATGCCTCCAAGGGCTTGTTCCAAAACTAAATAATCATCAACAATCCAACTGAATCTGTCGATAGATGAATTTACTCTTAAGGCATTAAATAAATCTTTAGGAACGGGATATCCAGTTAAAAAAGCATTCAATTCTGTCTGATTTGCAAATCGATCATCCGATAAATTAGGAACATCTGATTGCCATAAATAATATTGATTTAGTCCTTTCCAGATAAAATCTTGCACTTCTAAGTTTACTGGCGTTGCAACATCATCATTATCTTGACACGATTGAAAAATAAAAAGAGTTATAAATAGTAGGCTAATAAATTTGAATGTTCTCATGTTTTGGGGTTTGCTATAACTAATGAACGTAAAAATACTAACTTTAGTTTTTTATTTTATGTTTTTTTGTAACAAAAATAATTGTGCTTCGTCTTGATTGTATACCTAATTATTAAAAACCTTTTATGAACCAAAATGAGTTTGTTCTTTTAATCACTCCTTTTCGAGACAAAGTCTTTCGATTAGCAAAGCGATTACTAGTCAGTACAGAAGAAGCAGAAGATGCTACTCAAGAAGTTTTGGTTAAATTATGGCATAAAAATGAGGGTTTAAAACAATATGGAAGTGTAGAAGCTTTTGCTATGACAATTACAAAAAATTATTGTCTAGATCAATTAAAATCAAAAAGAGCAACTAATCTTTCTATTGCACATACCAATTATACGGATAGAGAACCTAGTTTGCAACAAAAAGTTGAAGACAACGACAGTTTGAATTGGGTTGAAAAAATAATCAATCAATTGCCCGAACAACAGCGATTAATTATTCAAATGCGAGATATTGAACAATATGAATTTGAGGAAATTGCAAAAGTATTAGACATGAACGAAACGGCTATTCGAGTAGCACTTTCAAGAGCCAGAAAAACGATACGGGAAAGCATGACAAAAACACACAATTATGGAATACACTAAAATAGAAATACTAGTAGAAAAATACTTTCAAGGAGAAACAAGTATAGCCGAAGAAAAAGAGTTGACGAATTATTTTTCCTCACCCAATGTTGCGC
>CANEXR010000170.1 GCA_947443815.1 Flavobacteriaceae bacterium
AAAAATGGAGCTGGTGTTGGGATAGTGCCTGATGCACATGACCCTTCAAAGAGCCATGCGCCATTTATGCTGACAACTGACCTTTCGCTAAGATTTGATCCTGTTTATGAAAAAATATCTCGTCGCTTTCTAGAGAATCCATCAGAATTTGATGATGCTTTTGCGAGAGCTTGGTTTAAGCTAACACACCGTGATATGGGACCAAAATCTCGTTATTTAGGTGCTGAAGTTCCTACTGAAGAATTAATTTGGCAAGATCCAACTCCTAAGCTCAACCATAAATTAATAGATGATCAAGATATCACTTCACTTAAAGATACAATTATTGCTTCTGGATTATCTATAGCTGAATTAGTATCTACAGCTTGGGCATCTGCATCCACTTTCAGAGGTTCCGATAAACGAGGTGGAGCTAATGGTGCTCGTATTCGTCTTGTTCCACAGAAAGATTGGAAGGTGAACAACCCAACTCAATTAGAAAAAGTATTAAGTACACTTTTGGTAATTAAAGAAAATTTCAATAAAGTTTCAACTTCTGATAAACAGGTTTCAATTGCGGACCTAATTGTCTTAGGAGGATGTGCCGGAATTGAAAAAGCAGCCAAAAATGCGGGTCATATTGTAACAGTTCCTTTTTCACCTGGAAGAACAGACGCAACACAAGAACAAACCGATATTGATTCATTTGCTGTACTTGAACCACAAGCAGATGGTTTTCGAAATTATTCTAAAACTAAATATTCAATTTCAGCCGAAGAATTATTGGTGGATAAAGCACAATTATTAACACTAACTTCTTCAGAATTATCGGTTCTTGTTGCAGGTATGAGGGTTCTTAATACCAATTTTGATCAATCTCAAAATGGTGTTTTTACAAAACGTACAGAGGTTCTTACGAATGATTTTTTTGTAAACTTATTGGATTTAAACACTACTTGGAAAGCTGTTTCAGATTCTGATGATGCATTTATAGGTACAGATCGTTCTACGGGTTCTATTAAATGGTTTGGAACACGCGTGGATCTTATATTTGGTTCCAATACTGAGTTAAGGGCGATTGCAGAAGTTTACGGAAGCGAAGATGCTAAAGAAAAATTTGTTAGTGATTTCATTGCAGCTTGGAGTAAGGTAATGAATCTTGATCGTTTCGACTTGATTTAATTAAGTCATTTTATAATTTAATATTAAAAGGTGGTTTGGAAACAAATCACCTTTTTGTTTTTATAGATCAACCAATAATTACAGGTAAAGTCCCTTTACATTCTTTGTCATCAAGAAGTTGGTTAGCTGCACTTTCTTGAAATTCTGGAAAATCTTGATACACCTGAATAATTCCTAAAGCAGATTCTAAATTTGGAATTACTTTCAATGCATAAGGGTTTCCAAATACATACAAAACACATTTTTTTGAGGTAAATAATTGCGATAATACTTCCAAAACACTTTCTTCAATATCGAATTTATTTAGTGGTTTTGCTTTAGGTACAAAAAACGCAATTATGAGTGTATCAAAAAAAATCAAATTGTTTTTTAAAGTTGCAATAGATTCAGGATTTTCCATTTCTATTTCAAATTCAGCCGAAGGAAGTTCAGTGGATAGCGTTTTGAAAAAGAGATTATTTGTTTTTTTGTAAATGCTTATTTTGGCTAATGAACTCTTTTTTTGGGCTTCAAAAATAGTTTTTGTAGTATTAGAGTCTTTGATTTTGGTAATGCAATTTTGGGCAATTTTCAGGTTTAAATTTTTAGTAGTTTCAATATCAAAAGTACTATTTGGAATAGATAATAGCGAGTTATTATCTATAATTCCTGCTTTTTGTTTGCATTTCCAAATGCGATTAAAACTAGCTTCAATTCGCTCTAAACTAGCATTTTTCATAATCTCTTGAATACCTTCCACCACATTTTCGGCAAAACATAGAATATCATTTCCAGCATGAAAGGCTTCCCATTCCAATTGTCCTTTTATAGGATATAATTTTGAAACACTGTGCATATTCAATGCATCCGAAATGACCAAACCCTCATAACCTAGTTGCTTTCGCAAAAGAGTTTCTATTATAGCTTTGGATAAAGTTGCTGATGTATTTTGGGCATTATTTAAAGCAGGAACCGCTAAATGTCCAATCATGATAGAATCTACCTGGTTTTCTATTCCTTTTATAAAAGGATACAATTCATTAGCCAATAATTGGTCTAAATTTTCTTCTAAAATTGGAAGTCCTAAATGAGAATCTACATTAGTGTTTCCGTGCCCTGGGAAATGTTTGAGACAGCCTAAAATACCCACATCGGACATTCCTCTTAAATATTCTAAAGCAAAAAGAGCTACTTTTTCTTTATTTTGACCAAAAGAGCGGTACCCAATTACGGGATTATTGGGATTGTTATTAATATCGGCTAAAGGGGCTAAATTATAATGAATTCCTACAGATTTAAGGTCTAAACCAATTTGTTTTCCTACTTGATAAACGAGTTGTTTTTCGTCTTCGGGCAAAGCACCAAGAGTAATTGCATACGGATATTGAGGTGTTTTTTCTACTCGCATAGCCAATCCCCATTCGGCATCAATACTCATTAGTAAAGGTGTTTTTGCACTTTTTTGATAGCGTACAATAAGTTCTTTTAAACGTTGATAACTATTGTCGTTTAGAATTATTTTTTGCTTGGTCTCGTAATTTGTTGCAGCACTGGCTCTACTATGAAAAAAAGTCAAACCACCAATATTATATTCTTTTATCAATCGTTCCGTTTCTTGAATGTTTTCTTCGGTATCATTGATAAAAACTGCGGGAAAGAAAAATTGTCCTATTTTGTGTTCTAAGGTCATGTTAAACTGCCATTAAGGTGAAATTAAATGCCTGTTTTTTTTCCGAAATCGGGTGGAAATATCAAAAATCTAGAAAGTAATAGTCCAGGAATGGTAGCAATAAATACCCATATAAAGAAATTTCCATATCCTAAGTATTCTTGAATATAGCCGCTTAACATTCCAGGAATCATCATTCCTAAAGCCATAAATCCTGTAGCAATGGCATAATGTGATGTTTTTGATTCGCCATCAGCAACATAAATTAAGAACATCATGAAAGCCGCAAATCCAAAACCATAACCAAATTGTTCTACAATTACAGCCAAGTAAATGAATATTACCGACTGTGGGTGGAAATGGGATAATAATATGAATCCTAAAATGGGTAAATGCATCATTAAAATCATGGGTAACATCCATTTTCCTAATCCATGTTTTGAAATAGCAATTCCACCTAAAACACCTCCAATTACCAAAGCTAAAATACCAAATGTCCCATAAATAATTCCAACATCCTCAGTAGCTAAGCCCATTCCTCCAACTTTTTTGTCATCAATTAAAAAAGGGGTAAGCATTTTTAATAACTGAGATTCGCCCAATCTAAATAAAAGAATAAATGCTAAAACAATTCCAATTTGTTTTTTCATAAAAAAGGTTCCAAAAACAGTTAGGAAATTTTGATTTTTGTTTGGAGCAATTGAGGGAGTTAATTCTTCCTGATTTGATTTTGGGGTAGCATAATAATTGAAAATAGTAATTAACGTCATTATCGACCCAACGCTTATCATTGTATAAGACCAAGCCTTGGTTTTGTCTGCATAAAGTTGCTCTAAATAGCCACCTAAAATAACAATTAAACCTTGTCCTGTAAGCATAGAAATTCTGTAAAAAGTACTTCTGATACCTAAGAAAAAAGATTGTTGATCTTTTGATAAAGCCAGTAAATAAAAGCCATCACTAGCTACATCATTCGATGCCGAAGCAAAAGCAGCAACCCAAAAAATGGAAAGTGATATTATAAAAAAATTATTTAATGGAAGACTAAGTCCAACTATCAAAAAAGCAATTGAAATAAACAATTGCATGGTCAAAAACCATTTTCGTTTGGTGCTGTAAAGCTCTATAAATGGACTCCATAAGGGTTTTATGACCCAAGGTAAATACAATAAGCTGGTATAAATTCCAATATCTTCATTGCTGATTCCTAGGTTTTTATACATTATTACTGAAACTGAAATAATAATAACATAAGGAAAACCAGATGCAAAATTCAACATCGGAATCCAAAGCCAAGGTTTATGGTCTTCTTTCATAGCAATTGTACTTTATTTAATTTTGTTTTCTGTTGGTAAATCTATGGCAGTACAGGTACTTTCATTTCCGTAGAAATCAATAAAAGTAATCCCACAACTTGTATTTTCTCCTATTTTTTTTGTTGGAACAGTTACAAAAATACAGCCACTTTGTGTATCAAAAGTTACTTTATCCACAATCTGACTTGGATCATTACTATTCAATTGAGTTTTGTTTTTGGCTGCATAAACAACCACATAACGAACTTTTGTATTCAATGGATTTTGAATGGTAAAGTCGCATGTTGTACTGTCTTTTGCTATAGCATTTAGAATTGGAGTATCAATGACAATTTGTTTCAAATGCGGAACTGCCAGAGGGAGAGCAGGGTATTTATATTGATTTTCTGAAACGAATTGAGCAATGTCAAGGTTTTTATTTATAAACCATTTGGCACTAAAAAAAGCATTTCCTTGGACATTTGAAAATGTTCTGGTAAAATCAATTTGGTTGGGAATTTCTGCAGCAAAATCCCAACTTTTATCTCCATCATTTCTAATCTTGTAGGTGCTGTTCCCAATATAAATTGCAGTATTTTTTGAATTTTCGGACCACCATTTTAGTAATTTTGAATAAGAAGCTTTTGGATGGTCTAAACTCCAATACAGTTGTGGCAGAATATAGTCAATCCAATTATTATCCATCCATGCTACTGGATCTGCATACAAATCATCATAATTGGTTTGACCAGATTGTGTATCTGAGCCTTTTGGATCAACGGATTTATTGCGCCAAACTCCAAAAGGACTAATGCCAAATTGCACCCAAGGCTTGCAGTTTTTTATGGTCGTTGAAATATTTTTGACAAAATTACTCACATTAGAGCGTCTCCAATCGGCTAGACTAAGTCCGTTTCCATATTTTTCATAAGAAAGACTATCATCGAATTTTTCGCCACTAATTGTATAAGGATAAAAATAATCATCAAAATGTATGGCGTCAATGTCATAATTTTTAACTACCTCTTCCACAATTTTTATCAAATGATTCTGTACCTCAGGAAGTGCCGGATTGTAATAGTATTTACCACCATATTTGATCATCCAATCTGGATGTTTAAACAAATCATGATTTGGACTTAAGTTTTCAGTTTTCAAATCAAATGTAGCTCGATATGGATTCAACCATGCGTGAAATTCAAAGCCTCTGGCATGGGCTTGGGTAATCATCCATTGTAAGGTATCGTAATATGGTTTTGGAGGCACTCCTTCTTTTCCAGTTAGATAGCGAGACCATGGAGCTAATTCTGAAGGATAAAAAGCATCTCCAACGCTTCGAATCTGCACAATTACAGCATTATAATTTAATTTTTTATAGGTGTCTAAAATTTCAAGAAAATCATTTTTTTGTTTTTCAATGGGATCAATATTGTTTTTTGGCCAGTCAATATTAACTACTGTAGCAATCCAAACAGCTCTGAATTCATTTTTAGGATAACTTATTTTTTTTTGTGCTATTCCGCTTAAAAACGAAAAAAAACAACCTAAAAAGAATAGGGTAAAAGATTTATTGATAGTCATTAATGGGTAATTTATAAAACTTCAAAAATAGGTTTTTTAAAGAAGTTAATTAATTTAATTCGGTATTTTTTAACAGAACTAAAATTATGCCATTTGTTTTGTATTGTAGTTTGATATGAGAATTAATTCCTGTAAAAGTTTTTTGCTTTATGCCAATTATGAAAGGCTATATTTTATATTTGTAAATCAGTACACGATAGGTCTTTTAAAAATTGATAGAAACCATTTTCTCATGTTAAGCATTTCAGCATTAAAACAATTATCCGAATCATTAGAAGGAACACTTTTATATGATGAACTTCATAAAACCATTTATGCTACGGATGCATCAGTGTATAAATTTAAACCAGTTGCGGTAGCATTACCCAAAACAGTTCAAGATATTAAGACATTGATTCATTTTGCTAAAAAAAATAAAATAGCGTTAACTCCAAGAACTGCTGGAACTTCTTTGGCTGGACAAACGGTTGGAAGTGGAATTATTGTTGATGTTTCCAAGCATTTTACCAAAATCATTTCATTTGATGCTCAAAAGAAGACGGTAACTGTGCAACCTGGTGTAATTCGAGATGAATTGAATTTGTTTTTAAAACCGCATGGTTTGTTTTTTGGACCCAATACATCCACTTCAAACCGATGTATGATGGGAGG
>CANEXR010000171.1 GCA_947443815.1 Flavobacteriaceae bacterium
AGTTTTGATTTCGTTTTTTGTCAAATTACTAAAACTAACGGGCGTTTTTGTTGTAACCCGAATTGCCGAAACCAATACTTCATCAAGTTGATTTACTTTGGTTGTGTCTTTGACTTGTGAAAATGAAAAAACTGAAAAGAGAAGAAAAAAGCAAAATATTGAAATGTTTTTGCTGTTTCGGCTCATGGCTCTTGGCTCATGGCTCATAGATTTAAAAATAGTATTCATCCGTAAAGAGATTACGAATAAAAGGGGGAATTATTCTTTTGTTAAATTAAAAAATTGTTGTTTCCTATGACAAAAAAAGTTGTTCTTTGGTTTTGTCAATTTTTTCCCTTAGCAACATTACTTGCTCAGGTTCGTTGGGTATAATCTCAGCCGTCATTCCGTTTTTTGGAATTTAGCACCCCTTTGAGACAGCGCAAAAGTAGTTTTTTTTGTTTAAAATTTACTGTTTTAAAATAAAAAGTGAATAAATATTATTCTAAATTGAGTTTTTTTCTGCTTTTTTTGATGTCAGAAATGTTCTTTTTGTCTTTTATTCTTTTTCTAATGACAGACTTAGGAATCTTAGTTGCTTTTCTTTCTTTGGGGATAATAAGTGCTTTTTTGACGAGTTCCAAAAAACGTTTAATAACAATTTCTTTATTTTTAATTTGACTTCTGTCTTCATCGCAATTTAAAATCAAAACAAATTCCGTTGTCAATCTTGAAGCTAAGTTGGTTTGCAAAAGTTCTTTTTCTTCGTCTGTCAAAGCTTGAGATTGCTTTACATCAAATGTTAAAACGACTTTTGATGAAACTTTGTTTACATTTTGACCCCCTGCACCACTACTTCTTACTGCTTTAAAATGCAATTCCGAAATTATTTTTTCCGCTTCCAAATTATTGTTGTTGATGGGTTGGATTTAATAAATCGTTTACTGTTTTTACAGGATTAAAAGTAAGCAACGGAACTTCCACAAAAATAGTGGTCCATTTTGACATGCCACCATTCCAAAGTCCAGGTAATTCATAATTTTTCATTAAAATTCCTTTGTTGCTTTTTTCAACAATAAAACCGCTTTTTGGGTCGACAAATTCTCTTAAATCAAATTTAGTACCGGTGTAGTTTTTTATGCCACATACAAGATCAACAGGGTTAAAGTGAGAGGCATTAGAAAGTATTTTTGCTTGTATTGGATCTCTTCCATCTATTTGTGATGCTTCAACTATTTGAAGTGATATCGCTCCATTCGGGTCTTTTACCCAAAATGGGCCACCACCAGGTTCCCCTTCGTTTTTTACCATGCCACAAACTCGAATTGGACGATTTAGTAAATCAAAAAGTATTGATTTCTGAGTCGCTAATTCTTGAGTTTTAAACGAATCATCAAGCGTAATAAACAACTTGCTTTTTATGAACTGTACAATAGTGTCTCTATTTTCAACAGAAAAAGAATTGTCTTCCAACTCTTTTAAAAATTGAAATATCTTTTGTTGTAAATTAAGTAAAATTCCAGCTAAAGCTTTTTTATACAAGCTGATTTCTTTTGAATGATTTTGAATTACATTGTCAATATTTTTAATGAAAATCAAATCGCCATTGAGGTTGTTTAAATTAAGAATCAAAGCGCCATGTCCGCCAGGTCTGAATATTAAATTAGTATTGGTGTCCCGAAGCGGAATATTATCTGAAGATACCGCAATAGAATCGGTTGATTGGTCTTGAAAAGAAAAATCTACGGTGATTTTTACGCCCGTCTTTTTTTCTACTTTTTGTTTTATTTTATCTAAAATTTCTTGGAATAAAGGTTGGTGGTTTTTAGATATTGTAAAGTGTAAATGCCCGCTTTCATTCGAATTGGAATAATTAGCACATTCCAATAAATGTTCTTCTATTGGGGTAGCATTGTGTTTTTTATATTTATGAAAAGGCAATATTCCTTTGGGTTTATTGGCAAAATCAAATTTTGGATCGTTTAATAAGGTTTTAATAAAAAAATAATTTTTGGCGCTTTTGCTCCAATTGTGGTATTCTAAATAAATTTTTTTATTGTGGGCTTTGACAGCTTTGTAAAAAGGAAATTTTTCAATACCCGCCAAAAAAATCATTAAATCGATATTTTTCTTTCTATTGATATACCCGTTGATTCTTTCATTTTGTGGTTGAAAGTCCAACAAAAATTCGTTTAGAAATTTAAACATTCTACTTGCAGCACCTGATGCGGGTACAAAATTCACAGGAGTTATAGTGTTTAAAATAGAGGTGTAAAGCGAGGCGTATTTCAGGGCTTCCTCTTTAGAAATAGAAACAATACCGTCCTCTAATTTTGCAGGTTTTAAAAGAACTGTTTTCTCAATTCCCTCTCTTAAAGCCTGAAGTTGTTGCTGAATGTTTTCAATAGTGGTGCCTCTATTATAGCATTGTACAAAATCTAGGGAGGTAAATCCTGCATCTAAAAATTGATTTAGATTTTCCAATATTCCGATCGCTTTTTGAAGCCTTTCTGTTTTACTGCCCGAAATTTTGACGTAGGGTTTATTATTTGTGATAAGTGTTTTTTCAAAAGCGTCAAAAAAAATGGCTCTCTTTTCAAAACCATCTCTTAAATCGTCTTTTTCCCATGGAATATCTATATCGGTTAGAAAATAAAGATCGTAATGATGTTCAACGGCTGCTTTTTCTAATTCGGGTTCACAAAAACCATAATAGAGTTCGGAAAAAACTTTTGTAACCATTAAATTGGTGTCACAAAAAAGATATTTTGAAGCAATTAGTTCTTTTTCATTTTCTAATTTTATTTGCCCGTAAGCTATAGGAAGCATATCACTTAATGTGCAAGCTGTATTGCTGTTGTTCCATTTTTCTTGCAGATAGTCACGAGCAAATTCAGGCGTCCAGACGGTTTTGTAATAGTCTGCTAACTGAATTGCCAGTGTTGTTTTGCCAGTACTTTCAGGCCCAAAAATGGCGATTTTTATATTCTTTGCGCTTCCAGTTTCGTTGAGCTGTTTAAGTTTTTCTTCCATTCTATATAGCCGTAAATAGCAATGATTGTAAATATTATATATTGTAAACTTGTAAACGTAAATCCTTTTATGAAATACAATGGAATAGAAATAATGTCTCCTACAATCCAGAATAGCCAGTTTTCAATCTTTCTTTTGGCCATTAACCACATTCCGACAAAAAATATTCCTGTTAAAAGGGTGTCAATATAAGAAAACCAATTGGTAAATTTATTAAAAAATTGATAGATTAAAATTACAAAAGAAACTGTTATTACAAAAATTACAAACGCAATTTTTTTCTCATGGATCGTAATTCGCGAAATAGGGAATGCATCAACATTGTCTTTTTTTCGAGTCCAATGGTACCAGCCATAAATACTCATTATGAAATAGTAACCGTTAATCATCATGTCACCCAATAAAGACCACTTCCATAACAAATATACATAAATTAATGTACTGACCATACCCGTTGGAAATACTAAAACATTGTCTTTTTTAGCATACCAAACGCTAAATAAGCCAAAAATTACTGCTGTAACTTCTAGAAAAATAGCTGCTGTCGGGTAATCTCTGTATTGTAAAAAAAAGTATTCTAGTATTTTAGCTATCATTTGATTTTTATAAAGAAGTTGTTTTGAACTATCTTTCGGTATTTAGAGTGAAAAAATTAATGTTGTTTTCAAATGCAGTTCCTATTACTACTAAATCTGCTCCAGCATTATAGGCTTCTTGAATGCGTTCTAAGTCTGTTATTCCCCCACCTACAATTAATGGAATTTCGATATGAGTTGCAACTGTTTTTATCATTTCCAAAGATACGGCTTGTTTTGCACCACTTCCGGCTTCTAAATATAGTAGTTTATTGCCTAACATTTCGCCAGCTTGAGCAGTTTGAACTGCATATTGGATGTTGTTTCTGTCCAATGGTTTGGTTTTGCTAACTCGTTCTACAGCTGTTTCTGTGCCGCTTTCAATTAGCAAATATCCAGTTGAAATAATTTCGAGATGGGTCTTTTTTAGTAATGGCACAGCATTGATTTGATGTTCAATTAAATAGTCTGGATTTCTACCTGAAATTAAAGACAAAAACAAAATACCATCTGCTTTATCGGAAATTTGAGATGGATTTCCGGGAAATAACAAAATGGGGAGTTTACAGTTTTCTTTGATCTTTACAATCAATTCGTCCATGATATTGTTTTTTACAAGGCTTCCGCCAATGAAAATATGGGTGGCTGGCGATTGATTGATTTTTGAAATTAAAATCGATAAATGCTCCCAAACAATTTTGTCTGGATCTAGTAGAATAGCCAATAGTTTTTGGTTTTCTGATTTTGCTTTTAAAATGGTGTTGTAAATGTTTGCCATATCTTTTGTATTCCTACAATGTTAATTTGCGATTTGTTTCCCCTTGAAACGCATAGACTAAAGTGAAATTTTCAATCTCTTCAAAATGAATGTTAAAATCCACTACCCAATTATTAAAATCCAGTTTGGCATTATTTTGTTTAACGTTTAATGAAAATTGATTAACAAAAATATGATTTTTGAAACTGATTCCTTTTTCGTTTCTGATTTTGAAAATGGCTTCTTTTGCACCCCAAATTACGGTTAGTTTTTGAATATATTCTGCTTTATTATCGGAGTCTAAGAACTGAAATTCAGACTTGCAGAATTTATCGGCGATACGCATAATTTTTTCACGTTGTAATTCAATGTCGATTCCTACAGTTTCGTCACTGATGATAATAGCTGAAAATTCATGCGAATGTGTGATGGAAATGTGTTTGTCACCATTGAGATGTGGCTTTCCAAACACATCATAATGCAAGTCAAAATCGGTGAAACCCGCTATTTGCAATAACTTACGAACGCTAAGAAAGGCGCGTTGGTGCATTTCGGATTTCATTGTGTCAAGCCGAATGCGATTGGAATCGTTCAGGATTACTTGCTCGAATAATTCCGAAAAAGATTCGGTGATTTTCCAAATGAGGATTTGGGTGTTGGGATTGTGATGTATGGTTTTGAATAAAGGCATGTTGTTGGTCTGGTTATTTTTAGCCCTGATGGAAACGGCATCCTTTTGTGGCGGTGTTCGCCATAAAAGATATAGTGTACAGCAGGATTAGCTTCGAATGCAAATTATTTGTCTAAAGTTCAAAAGATTAACGAATTAAACAATTCATAAATGTTAAAGAAATTAGTTTAAATCTAAAGTTATTACGTAAATTTGCAAAAAAATTACAATTACAAATATACTATAAATGAGTACAGCAACTATGCCTTATGTGGCTTTCAAAGTTAAAGACATTTCCCTAGCGGCTTGGGGAAGAAAAGAAATTGAATTAGCAGAAGCTGAAATGCCAGGTTTAATGGCGCTTCGTGCGGAGTACAAAGACGAACAACCACTTGCTGGTGCTCGTATCGCAGGATGTTTGCACATGACAATACAAACTGCAGTTTTGATTGAAACCTTGATTGCTCTTGGTGCTGAGGTGACTTGGAGTTCTTGTAACATTTTCTCTACACAAGATCAGGCTGCTGCTGCGATTGCTGCTGCAGGAATTCAGGTGTATGCTTGGAAAGGATTGAATGAAGTAGATTTTGACTGGTGTATTGAGCAAACATTATTTTTTGGTGAAGACAGAAAACCATTGAATATGATTCTTGATGACGGTGGTGATTTGACGAATATGGTTATTGACCGTTTTCCAGAATTAGTTGCAGGTATCAAAGGATTGTCTGAAGAAACTACAACAGGCGTTCACAGATTGTACGAAAGAGTTAAAGCGGGAACATTGCCAATGCCAGCAATTAACGTTAATGACTCGGTTACTAAATCTAAATTTGATAACAAATACGGTTGTAAAGAATCGGCAGTTGATGCGGTTCGTCGTGCTACTGATATTATGTTAGCTGGAAAAAGAGTAATTGTTTGTGGTTACGGTGATGTTGGAAAAGGAACTGCTGCTTCTTTCAGAGGTGCGGGTTCTATTGTAACAGTTACTGAGATTGATCCAATTTGTGCGCTTCAAGCTGCAATGGACGGTTTTGAAGTAAAGAAATTAGATACGGTTATCACTACTGCTGATATTATCATTACAACTACAGGAAATAAAGATATCGTTTTGGGTTCTCATTTCGAAAAAATGAAAGACAAAACTATCGTTTGTAATATTGGGCATTTTGATAACGAAATTGATATGGCTTGGTTGAATACCAACCACGGCGCATCAAAAATTGAAATCAAACCTCAAGTAGATAAATATACGATTGCTGGAAACGACATCATCATTTTGGCGGAAGGTCGTTTGGTAAACTTAGGC
>CANEXR010000172.1 GCA_947443815.1 Flavobacteriaceae bacterium
AAAAGCATTTAATTTTAACTATATAAGAATTATAAGTTCGTTTAAGCAAAATAAAAAAATAGAACTTATATTTTCTTATATTTCTTAGATGGTTAACTTTTTCGTTCCAATGCAAACAGTTTATGTGTCAAAAGTGTTTTGCATTATTTATTAAAAAGGAATATAAGTGACTATACGTAACTTATACCAAGCTTGAAAAATAGCCACAGATTCGCACAGATTTTCTAATAATACATTTGAAATCTGTGCGAATCTGTAAATCAGTGGCAAAAAAATATTCATGGTATACTTGCGGACTGCCATATAAGTTAAAAATGCTGTTAGTTTTAGAATGACGCAAAATAAAGCAGACCATAAAAT
The DNA here is from genome assembly GCA_947443815.1 of Flavobacteriaceae bacterium. Lineage (GTDB taxonomy): Bacteria > Bacteroidota > Bacteroidia > Flavobacteriales > Flavobacteriaceae > Flavobacterium. Next base: position 361 of record CANEXR010000172.1, read on the forward strand.
AAATTACAATGATAAAAAGACTAATACTTCCCGTTTTATTACTATCCATCAGTATAGGTAATGCTCAAGGCAAAAAAGCAAAATCCTACGAATTGACTTCTCCAGGAGGGCAAAATAAAATCAAATTTGAACTAGTAAATAGCGCTCCAAAATATGCAGTATCTCATGGAAAAACGGAAGTTATCACACCTTCTGAACTCGGTTTTTTATTAAAAAATAATGAAAATTTTAGTTCTAATTTCGAAATTACAGGCGTAAAAAAATCAAGCTTCGATGAAACTTGGCAACAGGTTTGGGGAGAAAAGAAAAATATTAGAAATCACTACAATCAATTAGTGGTTCAATTGCAGCAAAAAGATAAAAATAAGCGCAAATTGGAAATTCAATTCCGTGCTTTTGACGACGGTGTTGCTTTTAGATATGTATATCCAAAACAAGGGACAAAAGACAGTATTTTCATTATGGATGAAAAAACGACTTTTAACCTGAAAGATGAAGGAAAAGCATGGTGGATTCCGGCTTACAAAGAAAATCGGTATGAGTATTTGTATCAAAATTCAAGTATAAATGCGATCGATACCGTTCACACACCGTTGACAATCGAAAGTAAAAGTGGTTTGAAATTGAGTTTTCACGAAGCAAACTTGATTGATTATGCCAGTACAACATTGGTAAACAACACGGGAACACAATTAAAAACAGACTTAGTGCCTTGGGCAGATGGGGTGAAAGTAAGAGTAAAAGACACCTTCACTTCTTCTTGGAGAACTATTCAAATAGCTGAAAAATCTGGAGACTTGATTGATTCCTATTTAATTTTAAATCTTAACGAGCCTAACAAAATGGGTAATCCATCGTATGTGAAGCCTTATAAATACTTCGGAATTTGGTGGGCAATGCATATCGGGAAATACACTTTCTGGGAAGGAGATAAGCAAGGGGCAACTACTGCTCATGCAAAAGAATATATTGACTTTACGGCCAAAGAAGGTTTGCACCATTTATTGATTGAAGGATGGAACAAAGGCTGGACGCCTGCTTGGTATGAAAATAAGATGCACATGTTCAGTTTCACTCAAAGTGCCGATAATTTTGACTTGGAAAAAGTTGTTGAATACGGAAAAGAGAAAGGAGTTGAGCTAATTGGATACCACGAAACGGGTTCAAATTTGATTAACTATATGAAACAAATTGATGCTGGTTTTGCTTTATACAAAAAATTAGGAATACACACCGTAAAAATTGGTCACGTAGGTTCTAAATTAAATATGAAAGAATGGCACCACGGACAGTTTGGAGTGAATTATTTCAGATATGTTTTGCAAAAAGCAGCCGAATATGATTTAGCCGTTTTCTATCACGAACCAATCAAAGACACTGGAGAACGCAGAACTTACCCAAATATGTTGGCTAGAGAAGCGGCTAGAGGTCAAGAATACAATGCTTGGAGCGAAGGAAATCCGCCAAGCCATGTTGTTATCCTACCATTTACTAGAATGTTGTCTGGGCCAATGGAATATACGCCTGGAGTTTTGGATGTCGAAATCAAACAAGGTTATCCTGGAAAAAGAGTTCATGGAACAACAGCACAGCAATTGGCAATGTATGTAACATTTTATTCCCCTATCCAAATGTTGGCTGACCTTCCTGAAAACTATGCAGTACCAGCTTTCCAATTCCTAAAAGACGTTCCTACTGATTGGGCAGATACCAAAGTATTGAACGCAGAAATTGGAGAATACCTTACAACCGTTCGTAAAGACGAAAATAGCGAAGATTGGTATTTGGGAAGTATGACCAATGAGAAAGCGAGAGATTTAGAGGTTTCATTGTCATTTTTAGACCCTCAAGGGAGTTACGAAGCACAGATTTATGCCGATGCAGAAGGTACTGATGAAACTCACAATCCATCTGCGGTAGCAATTTCTAAAAAAATAGTAAAGGCTTCAGAGGTATTAAAATTGCATTTAGGCGGAGCTGGAGGAACAGCCATTCGGTTTAAGAAATTATAAATTATAGACAATCAGACCCGACTGGTCTTTAAAAACCTGTCGGGTTTAACGATTACCATTATAAACAATATATAATTTTCCAGTTTCGGATCCCACTCCTTTGGAGAGGGTCGGGCTGAGGAAAAATGAATATTTCCAAATGAAAAACAACGTTTTGGCCTTTATTTTTCTTGTATTCTTAACCCAAACTTTGGGATTTGGACAGGTTGTTAGTGCAATAAAACCAACAGTGTGTCGAACCATAAAAGTCGATTATAATAAATCCGTGGGAGAATTGAACACCATGTTCAAAGAATGCATTGGAGCAGGAAGAGCCAATGAAGGATTGCGAGCCGATTGGCAGCAACAGTTGGCTATAGCAAAAAAAGAATGCGATTTCAAATACATTCGGATGCACGGTTTATTGTCTGATGATATGGGCGTTTACCGAGAAGACAATAAAGGAAATCCAGAATACAATTACCAATATATTGACGTTTTATACGATTTCCTTTTGAGTATCAAGATGAAACCTTTTGTTGAGTTAGGGTTTATGCCTTCAGCATTGGCGAGTGGAAACCAAACCATTTTTTGGTGGAAAGGCAATGTAACTCCTCCAAAAGAGTATAAAAAATGGGAAGACTTAATTCGCAACTTAACCCAGCATTTTACAGAACGTTATGGCGCCGAAGAAGTAAAAACATGGTATTTCGAAGTTTGGAACGAACCCAATTTATCACCAGGTTTTTGGACAGCTACTCAGGCGGAATATTTCAAATTGTATGAATATTCGGCAAGAGCCATCAAAAGTGTAAATGCAGCGTACAAAGTAGGAGGTCCTGCAACTGCTGGAGCTGCTTGGGTTCCTGAAACTATCGAATTTTGCAGTAAAAATAAGGTGCCGTTAGATTTTATCTCAACACATACTTATGGCGTAAAACAAGGATTTTTAGATGAATTCGGAACTTCAGGAACCGTCTTGAATAAAGAGGAATCGAGTATAAGCGGTGATATAATTAATTCGCGTAAGCAAATTTCAAGTTCAGCTAAGCCCAAATTAGAATTGCATTACACCGAATGGAGTTCTTCCTATACACCTGCCGACCCGATTCACGACAGTTACCATTCGGCAGCTTATATTCTTCAAAAACTAAAACAAGTAGGAAACGCCGCAAACTCCATGTCGTATTGGGTTTTCACCGATATTTTCGAAGAAGCCGGCCCGCGATTTACACCTTTTCATGGAGGATTCGGATTGTTAAACACACAAGGAATCAAGAAACCAGCCTATTTTTCGTATTATTTGCTAAACAAATTAGGAAAAATAGAACTTCAAAACACCGATACTTCTTCTTGGGCAACCAAAAATACAAACGGAGATGTACAATTACTTTTTTGGAATTTTACACATACACTTCCTGATACTTCCATAAACAATCAGCAATACTATAATACAGACCTACCATCCCAGCCAAAAGGGAAAGTAAAAATTGAAGTAGAAGGTTTGCCAAAAGGGAAATATATTTTAGAAATATATAAAGTAGGCTATAAAGTGAATGACGTTTACACCGATTATTTGGGGATAAATAAACCCAATCAGTTGACGCTACAACAAGTCAATGACCTTAAACAAAAAAATAACGGTGCACCAATTGCAACAGAAAAAGTAACTATCGATTCCAAAGGAATTTATACTAAGGATTTCAATATTAATGAAAATGATGTGTTGTTGCTTACTTTTGTAAAGCAATAGTTTTAAAAACCAAAAAAATACCTGTTTATGAAAAATAAAATAATCGTTTTATCCCTTTTTTCAATGTTATTGTTAACCGGAAACCATGCAAATTCCCAAACGGTTAAAAATAAAAAACAAACAAAAACGCTTCCCGCAAAATCGTTAAGCACTAAATACGATGCGGAAATTGATAAGTTGATTTCAGAAATGACGCTTGAGGAAAAAATAGGTATGCTACACGGCAACAGTATGTTTTCAACCGGTGGCGTAAAACGCTTGGGTATTCCAGAATTGAAAATGGCAGATGGTCCATTAGGCGTTCGAGAAGAAATCTCTCGTGACAATTGGTCGGCAGCGGGTTGGGACAACGATTTTGCAACATACTATCCTGCTGGTGGAGGCTTAGCTGCCACTTGGAATACGGATTTAGCCTATACTTTCGGAAACAGTTTAGGTCAGGAATTGCGCGCTAGAGACAAAGATATGCTGCTTTCGCCAGCTATAAATATCGTCAGAACACCACTTGGAGGTAGAACCTATGAATACATGTCTGAAGATCCTTTTTTAAACAAAAAAATTGCCGTGCCGTTAATTGTTGGCTTACAAGACAATGATGTGATGGCTTGCGTAAAACACTTTGCCGCAAACAACCAAGAAACCAATCGTGATTTTGTTGATGTTCAGATTGACGAACGTACTCTTCGAGAAATATATTTACCTGCATTTGAAGCGGCCATAAAAGAGGCTCATTCATACAGTATCATGGGAGCTTATAACAAGTTTAGAGGCGAATATTTATGTGAAAACGATTATATGTTGAACAAAATTCTGCGTGATGAATGGGGTTTTAAAGGGGTTGTAGTTTCAGATTGGGCTGCCGTTCACACTACCGTAAAATCTTTAAATAGCGGTTTGGATATCGAAATGGGAACTCCAAAAGCTTTCAACGATTTTTTCTTAGCCGACAAATTAATTGCTGCTACCAAAGCGGGAGAAATTTCAGAAGCCGAAATAAACAAACACATAAAAAGAATTTTAAATGTTTTATTCCAAGTAAAAGCAATCGGAGCTAAAGACCGTGCTAAAGGTAGCATTGCCACCGAAGCACATTATCAAGATGCCTACAAAATCGCATCTGAAGCGATAGTTTTATTAAAAAACGAAAATAACGCCTTGCCTCTACAACTCGATGGTGTAAAATCCATTGCTGTTATTGGAAACAATGCAACCAAGAAAAATGCTTTGGGCGGATTTGGCGCAGGTGTTAAAACAAAAAGAGAAATTACACCCTTAGAAGGTTTAAAAAACAGATTGCCAAGCTCCATCAAAATCAATTATGCTGAAGGCTATTTAGAACGTTATGAAGTAAAAAACAAAGGAAATTTAGGAGATATTACCATGAATGGTCCCGTAACAATTGACCAATTGGATCCTGCTAAATTAGAGGAAGCTATAGAAGCCGCTAAAAATTCAGATGTAGCCATTGTTTTTGCAGGTTCCAACCGTGATTATGAAACCGAAGCTTCGGATCGTAGAAACTTGAATCTCCCTTTCGGACAAGAAGAATTGATTAAAAAAATAGTTGCCGTTAATCCAAAAACCATTGTGGTTTTGATTGCTGGTGCTCCTTTTGACATTGAAGCAATAAAAAATAAAACCAATGCTTTGGTTTGGAGTTGGTTCAATGGTTCCGAAGGTGGAAACGCCTTGGCAGATGTATTATTAGGAACAGTAAATCCTTCTGGAAAACTGCCTTGGACAATGCCAAAAAACATTATGGATTCACCAGCACATGCTACAAACAGTTTTCCTGGCGACAAAACAGTAAGTTATGCCGAAGGAATTCTGGTAGGATACCGTTGGTTTGACACCAAAAAAATCGAACCTCTTTATCCTTTTGGATACGGATTGTCTTATACCACTTTTGCTTTCGAAAATGCTAAAACAGACAAAAAAGTTTATACTATAAACGAAACAATCACAGTTTCAGTAACCGTTAAAAATACTGGAAAAAGGGATGGTAAAGAAGTCGTACAATTGTACGCTGCTAAATCAGATTCTAAAATTGACCGTGCTGCACAAGAATTAAAAGGTTTCCAAAAAGTATGGATTGCTGCAGGAAATTCTCAAACCATCACAATTCAGGTTCCTGTAAAAGAATTAGCTTATTATAATGTTGCCACAAAAAAATGGACTGTGGAACCCGGAAATTATACTTTAAAAGCAGGAAGATCT
>CANEXR010000173.1 GCA_947443815.1 Flavobacteriaceae bacterium
AACGATGCTCTTATTGCAGAGTTATATGCTATTATTGCTGCAAATTTCGAGGAATTGTCAGAATTTAATAAGGCAATTATATTTTATAACAAGAGCTTGTTTTTTGTTAATAAATCCGATGATATAGTATTAAAAAATAATATTTATAATAAACTAGGTAATTTATACAGCTTTGAAATTAATCAATCTGAAAAAGGTATTCAGTTTTATAAAAAAGCACTTGAATTAAAAGATAAAAAAATAGATTCCACACCACTTTTTTTGACAAATTTAAATATTACAAAATCTTATTTTGATTCAGATAAATTTAATGAAGGTGCTCCATATTTAAATGAGACTAATAAACTATACTCAAAATGGGCTCCCAAAGTAGCAATTGCAAATTTGAATGTATTGAACGGAATGTATTATGGGAAAGTAAATAATTCCCAAAAAGCAACTTTTTATTTTTCGGAAGCTATCAAAATAGGAAAATCAGAAAATGATAAAAAAGCGTTGAAATATTCATATTATGAATTTTCCAAATATTTGTTAAAAAATAAACAGTATAAAAAGGCATACGATAATTTAGCTCTTTATAATATTATTAAAGACGAAATTTATAAAGAAGATAAGTTCAAAAAAATTAATATTGCTGGAATAAATATAGAATTAGACGAATATAAAAGAGAAATTGACCAAATCAAAATTGAAAAAGATGTACAATATCAAAGCCTGAAAAAATCAAAGTTAATTGTAATTTTATTTCTAATAGCTTTATGTATTTTATTATTATTAATTTATTCTTTATTTAAAAATAATAATTTCAAGAAAAAAGCATATGCAAAACTGAGTTCCGCAAATGAGGCGCTGCTAACAGCAAAAGAAAAAGCAGAAGAATCTTCATTACTTAAAACACAATTCGTTTCAACAATTAGTCATGAATTAAGAACTCCATTGTATGGTGTAATAGGAATTACAAACATTCTTATTGATGAACACGAGGAGTTGGCACAAAGTCCACACTTAAGTTCCCTTAAATTTTCAGCCAAATATTTACTATCATTAGTAAATGATATTCTTCAAATTAATAAAATAGAAGAAAACAGAATTGTTTTGGAGACACATACTTTTAATCTTTCAGATGAAATAAATATGATTAAAAAATCCTTATTGTTTTTGTCAAATGCCAATAATAATAAAATTACAGTTAATATAGATGCTAATATTCCAGAGTATTTGATTGGAGATAAATTACGTCTGTCTCAAATCATTATGAATTTAGTTAGTAATGCTTTGAAATTTACTAAAAATGGAGAAGTTTTAATCAATGCCAATTTAGAAAAAATTGAAGATAAATTACATCATATTAAATTTGAAATTAAAGATGATGGTATTGGGATTGCTGATGTACATCAAAATAAAATTTTTGAAAAATTTGTTCAAATTGATAGAAATAAAACAGATTATCAAGGAACGGGGCTAGGGCTCTCAATAGTTAAGCAGTTATTAGGAGTTTTTGGAAGTAATATTCTTCTCGAAAGCGCAGAAGGTAAAGGGACTTTATTTACTTTTACTATTCCTTTTGAATCTGATTGGAATAAAACCACTGAAATTATAAATAACATTCAGGTTGACATGTCTTCAAGTCAAATATATAGGGTTTTAGTTGTAGACGATAATCTTATAAATCAGTTGGTAACCAAAAAGACAATAGAAAAAAATAATTTTATATGTACAGTTGTCAGTGATGGTTATGCTGCCCTTGAAATGGTAGAAAAAGAAATTTTTGATGTTATATTAATGGATATTAATATGCCGTTAATGAATGGTTTTGAAGCGACTAGAAGAATACGACATAAAGGTATAAAAACACCAGTTGTGGCACTAACAGCTTATGATAAATCAGAAATTACAGAAGAAGCAATTTCTTCAGGAATTAATGATATTGTTATTAAACCATTTGAATCTATAAAATTATTCAATAGTATGAATTCTCTTATTTTTAAAACTAAAAATACGGGCTAATTTCTGTTGTACAATTAAAAATGCCACACTCAATTAAAACTGCGTGTGGCATTTTTTATAAGAATTGAAATGAAGTGCGATTATTTCAATGTATAGCTTTATTTTATTGCAATATGTTTTGCCCCTTCTTTTTTTTGCAATATCAACATGAAGAATTCCATCTTTATAAGCGGATTCAATTTTACTTTGATCGATATTTTCTGGTAAAGAAAAAGATCTAAAAAAAAATGATAATTGAATTCTTTTCGGATATAATTATCTTTTTTCTTCTTACTATTCTTCTTTTTCGGATGAAATAAGAAGTGTATTGTTCTCGATTTCAACTTTAAAATCTTCTTTTTTCATTCCTAGTGCCGCTAATTCGATTTTCAATTTATCGTCTGTTTCTTTTAAATTAACGGAAGGTAGATTGTTCCCTACAGCCGAAAAATTTCTATCGGTCCAATCAAATACATCTCTTGCAAAAAAATCATCTAAAAAAGTATTCACTGGTATTAAAGGAAATATGCTGCTTCTTTTAACTAATGTTTCCATAATTTGTATGAATTAAATGGTTGATAATTTATAATATCAAATTTAATTAAGTTATTTATTTATGGAATCATAATTAACACATAAATCGTTGAAAATTAATATTTTAACGACTAAATGTCTGTTTGTAAAAAACGTAAAAGGGTATTTCTTACAAATAGAATTTTGAGAATTCATTCCTTAATACCAACGTTTTTTATTTTGTTTTGAGGCATCAGATTTTCTTGATTTGTGGGCACCACCACTTCTATTTGAATTTTTTGGTTTAGCAGCTATAGTTGCATCGGGACTTCCAGCGTGCCAAGGATAAGGATGTTCGCTTATTGTTTTCACATCAACTTTTATAAGTTTTTGAATGTCTTTCCAATAGGGATGTTCGTCTTTACTACAAAATGAAATAGCAATTCCTCCATTTCCAGCTCTTCCAGTTCTTCCAATTCGGTGCACATAGGTTTCTGGAATATTAGGTAAATCAAAGTTGATTACAAAAGGAAGTTGATCAATATCGATTCCTCGGGCAGCAATATCAGTAGCTACAAGTACACCAACTTCTTTGTTTTTAAAGGCATCCAAAACGCGTTGTCTCGCATTTTGAGATTTATCACCATGAATGGCTTCTGCGGCAATATTGTTTTTGCGTAATGCTTTTACAACATTATCAGCACCATGTTTTGTTCTCGAAAAAACTAAAACATCCGTTAAATTTTCATTTTTTATCAAATGATACAATAAGTTTCTTTTTTCTGTTTTTTCAACAAAATAAATTCGTTGTTCTACATTTTCGGCGGTAGATGAAACGGGAGAGACTTCTACTTTTGCAGGATCCTTCAGGAACATTTCGGCTAATTCACGTATGGCAATTGGCATTGTTGCTGAAAACAATAAAGTTTGCCTGTTTTTTGGTGTAAGCTTAACGATTTTTTTTACATCATTAATAAATCCCATATCTAGCATTTGATCCGCTTCATCAAGTACCAAGGTGTGCAAACTGTCAAGATCTATAAAACCTTGCTTGTGTAAATCAAGCAATCTTCCTGGTGTAGCTACAAGGACGTCAACTCCTTTTCGCAAAGCATCCACTTGTGGAACTTGTGATACGCCACCAAAAATGGTGAGTTGAGTCAGATTAGTAAACTTACCATAAGTATCAAAACTTTGGCCAATTTGAACGGCTAATTCTCTGGTTGGGGTAACTATTAAAGCTCGAATTTCTTTGGCTTTTTTTGAAGAGCCAACAATTCGGTGTAATTGGTGTATTATTGGGATTGCAAATGCGGCTGTCTTTCCAGTTCCAGTTTGTGCACAACCGATTAAATCTCTTCCTGCTAGAACAAGTGGAATTGATTGTTCTTGAATAGGAGTAGGGCTGATATAGCCTTCTTCAAATACGGCTTTTTGGATACTTTTGGATAATGATAAATCTTCGAATAACATATTTTTGGTATTAAATATCTTGTATTAGGTACATAGATAGGGATGCAAAGATACTATTATTATTTTTGATGATTTATGCCATTACATTTGACCCTTAGTCATGTTCTATAATATGAACTAAATCCCGTTATTTGATTTTATAAAATCGGTGATTAAATGGCCTATTAATTTTCCAATGAGATGATTGTTTTTATCTTCTCCTAAATCGGGCGCACCTTCGCAGATGTGCAAATAGGAAGCATTTTTATTTTTGGCAAAAAAAGAAATAAATCGGCGGAGTTCTTCAACCGAAAAACCGCTTAAAGTCATAGCACTACTAGCAATATTTGGAATAGCATCTAAATCTATTTCAATACCAAAAGAATCAGTATTTATGAATTCCAATGCTTGAATCATTTCTTGCTCAAAGTCTTTTTCTTTTCTAATATTAACGCTGTCATAGGTATTGTAACGTACGCGGTCTTCAATTTTTTTTATAATATCTAAAACGCTTTTTGAAGTATAATTTTCATGCAAACCAAAAATGAAATATTTTTTTAAAAAACCTTCTTCGTAGGCATAAGAAAAACCGTTTCCACTATGGCGTCCTTCTAAAATTCTAAAATCAGAATGAGCATCAAAATTGATTGCATTTATTGATTTTCCTTTGGCCAAAGCCGTACCTTTTATATTTCCGTATGAATTATTGTGACCACCTCCAATGACAATTGGGATTTTTCCTAATTTTATAATGTTAAAAATGATATGCGAAACATCTTTGTCAATTTTTTCAACCAATTGACTTAATTTAGAGCGATCATCAATATCATTAAAATCTAAATGTTTTACCTCTTCCATTTCATTGCAAACATTCAGTGAACCCAAAATAAAGATTTGGCTACCTTTGCAAAAACGATTGTGTTGAATGTTAGCAATACTTTTTATCGCACTATCCCATGCCGAAGCGGCTCCAGGTCTGCCAAAGTTTGCTCTAACTCCAATATCTTCTGGAATTCCAAACAGTACATATTTGGCTTCGCAAGTTTTTAGAAATTCAATTGGATTTATTTCTTTAGGAGCAGTTATCATTTTTTCGCCAAATTTTATCTCCCCACTTCTGTGGTTTGTAATCTTTGCGAGATCATTTATTGTAAATGGGATAATCTTTTCCATAAAAAAAAATTTTTTCAAAAATAATATAATTGTGTTAACTTACGTTATTACCTTATATATATTATTAAATTTGTATAAAAAAATAGTTAAGAAATGGAAAATCAACAAAACAGTTCAGGTTTAAAAGCAGTTATTGCCGTTTTGGCAGTTTTATTAGTGGGAAGTTTAGTGTATATTTTTAAAATGTCTTCTGATTCAGAAATTGTTAAGACTGAATTAAAATCAACAGTAAGTGAAAAAGAATCCGTAATGAAAGATTTGCAAGAGTTGAAAGCGACTTATGACGCAGCGATTGCAGAAAATACTACAATGTCTGAAGAATTAATTCAAGAAAGAGACAAAGTGGTTAACTTGATGGATGAGTTAAATAAGTCCAAAGGCGATGTTGCTTCTATGGCGAAGTATAAAACACAATTTTTGGCTTTGCAAGGGAATATGAAAACGTTAATGGCAGAGAATGAAGGATTGAAAAAACAAAATACAACTTTAACTACTCAACGAGATAGTACGGTTGTTGTATTAGGAGAGTCTAAAAAATTCAATGAAGTTTTAGTAGGACAAAATGAAGAATTATCTAAAACGGTTGAGAAAGGTTCGAAATTAACGATTTTAAACACAAAAACGGCGGCTTACAAATTAAAAAGCTCAGGAAAACAAGTTGAAACTGATAAAGCAAGTAAAGCTGATGTGCTTAAAATTAGTTTTACAATAGCTGAGAATCAGATTGCAAAATCAGGAGATAAAACCTATTATGTTCAAGTAATTGATAGCAAAAATAATGTATTGGGAGATAAAAAAACAGAATCTTTTGGTGAGAAATCATTAACATATAGTTTTGCAACTAATGTGAAATATGAGAATAAAACAGTAAATGTATCGGAAGATTTGCCTGGAAAAGATTTTGCTAAAGGGAATTATTTTATCAATGTTTTTGACAAAGATGAATTGGTTTCTAAAACTAGTTTTACTTTGAGATAGTAATAGTTTATTATAAAAAAAGAGGAGTAGTACTCCTCTTTTTTTATGTCAAAATAGCACCTTCAATAATTACAGTATCTATTAAATTACTTCCAAAAGCATACGGCAATTGATAATAAGAAGGAATAGGTTTAGTTATAAGGAGGTTTGCTTTTTTGCCAATTGTGATACTTCCATGAGTTTC
>CANEXR010000174.1 GCA_947443815.1 Flavobacteriaceae bacterium
ACTAAATAAAACTAGTTTTGGAGCTTCGAAAGTTAAATTGTTTTCTTCAAAAATTTTAGCCCAAATATCTTCATTATCAGCTAAAAGGGTTTTTATAAACTCACCTTCTTTTTCTTCATCGGTAGTTAAAGGTCTTTCCTGAGTTTGTTCGGTTTGTTGATTATTGAATTGTTCTAATATTGGGGTAATCATTTGCGCATTTTCACCACCAAAAGCATTCAATAATAGTATTATTATTCCTAAAATACCCCCACCAACAATTGTTTTACCACCTGATGAAATACCTCTACGATCATCAACATTGTCGCTTTGGCGTCTACCTATCCATTTCATATTATGTTATTTTAAGTTGATTTTATTAATAAATCAGTTTTAATTTTTAATATAAATTATTTCACCCATTTGAGTATAGTTTCCTCAATGACACCTTTTAAAATAGGTTTTGGTATATAGTCATTCATTCCAGAATTAATACATTTTTCTTTTTCCTCTTTTTCTGTGCCAGCAGTTATTGCTATAATTGGAATAGTATCGCCAGTATTTAAAGTTCGGATTGCTTTAGTGGCTTCATAACCATTCATAATGGGCATTTGAATATCCATAAAAATAATATCAGGTTGTATTATTTCAAATTGTTCAACAGCATCACGACCATTCAAAATCTCATAAATTGTAGTATCTGAAAATAGATTTTTTATGATGGTTTTGAGTAATAACATATTGATAGTGTTATCTTCAACAATCATTATTTTTAATTTCCTTTGATTTTTATTGATTTTAAAAAAAGGATCCTTAACGATAGACTTTTCCGGTTCAATATTTTCTTTTTTAATATTGATATTACTTGTTTTTAATTTTAAATCGAAATAAAAAGTACTTCCAATATTCACATTGCTTTCAAGTTGTAAGTGACTATCCATTAAGGCTAATAACTGATTTGAAATTGTAAGACCTAATCCAGTACCTCCAAATTTTCGGGTTGTGGAACTGTCTTCTTGTGAAAATGCTTGAAAAATTTTCTTTTTATTTTTTTCAAGAATTCCAATTCCAGAATCAATTACTGCAAAACGAATGGTGGTATTGTTTTCATCATTTTTTGTAAGTACAGAAACGGCTAATTTTATAGTCCCTTTTTCTGTAAATTTGACAGCATTAGCTAAAAGATTAATTAAAATTTGTTTTAAACGAACAATATCTGTCCAAAAATATTTAGGTACATCAGATGCAATATGGAGTTCTAAATTAAGTTTCTTTTGATTGGATTCGTATAAAATTAAATCTATGATTTGACTCAATACTTCATTTAAATCGTGATTTTCAATAAATAAATCTAATTTTCCAGCTTCAATTTTCGAGAAATCAAGGATGTCATTTATAATATCTAATAAAGAGTTTGCAGATTGATTTATAGTAGTCATGTATTTTTCTTGGGTTCTTCCAAGATTGGTTTTCATCAAAAGATGAGTAAATCCTATAATCCCATTTAAAGGAGTTCTAATTTCATGACTCATGTTTGCCAAGAATTCAGATTTTGCTTTATTTGCTGCTTCAGCTAATTCTTTTGCTTTTATGAACGTTTCTGTTTGTTTTCTCTCGGTTATGTCAATAAAAATACCTTCAATAAATGCAATTTTTCCATCTTTATAAATTGTATCTCCAAATTCTTCAACCCATACAATTTTTTTATTTTTATGAAAAATTCGATAAATGAGATGAATTTGTATTCCTTTTTGGATAGCTTTTTTTTCGCCCAATAAAGTTTGTTCTTTATCTTCTGGATGGATTAAGTCTATGTATGAAATTTTGTTATTTAGAAAATCTGATTTTGGATAACCTGTAAGCTTTTCAATTTCATCATTGATGTAAATTTTTGTAGCAAATTCATCATATTTGGATAAATAAACAGTGCCGGGAATATTGTTAGCCAATAGCCTAAATTTTTCTTCACTTTCATGAATTGCAATTTCATTTGTAATCCTTTCTATTGATGCCGCTATGTTTTGTGCTAATATTTGTAAAATATTCACTTCATCTTCAGACCAGATTCTTTCCTCTTGGGTATCATCAAAACCTAAAAAACCATGAAAATTATTTTTTACAAAAATCGGAAATAGAATTAACGAGGTCACTTCTACACTCTGTAATTTGTTTTTTAAAGATTCATTTTTAACTTTTCGAACTATTGTTTTATATATTTTATTATTGATAAGGGGATCTAACAATTCTTCAAAATAGGGATGTGGTAGATTTTGAAGATTTATATTGTTTTCATTAAGTGTATCATTACCAATAATCCATCGGTATTTTTGGCTTATTGTTTTGTAATCAGCTTGATTTTCATAATAATAAGCTCTATGTGATTTAGTCGCTTTTCCCATAATAATTAAAACGTCGGAAAAAATGGCATCGATATCCTTACTATTTAAGAATTTTTCGGTACAAATTGCCATTGCAGAAAGCAACTCGCTTTTATATTCTAGTTTTTTTTCAATTTCATGTCTCATTTGTGAGGCAATTGCCAATGAGATAATATCTGAAATTGTTTTTGCAAAATTAATATCTTCATTATCCCAATTTCTTTTTATTGAAGAGGTTTCAAAGCAGATAATACCTATTAATTCACCATTTAAAAAAACAGGAATATCAAGTAGTGATTTAATATTATTTTCATTAAAATAGCCTTCAATAAATTCTGATATTTCAGCTTTATTATAAACATCAGGTGCTTTAATTAATGTTTTATTTTTTATAGATTTAAAATAAATAGGATAATTATCTTTTTTTAAAATGATTTTATTGCCATAATCATTAGTATTTAATTGGTATAAATTTTTACAAACAATACGATTTTCGTTGTATTTCCAATAACTTACTCTATCACATTGTGACACCTTAGCAGCAGCTTCAATAATTAATTTAATTACGGATTTTTTGTTTTGATAATTACTAAAGTTAATTGTTGATAATTTTTTTGTTATGGCATTATATTGCTCAATTTTTGTGCTGCGTATCTTGTTTTCAGCTTCAATATTTTTTGATTTTGTTATATCTCTAGCAATTCCTGAATAACCAATAACTTGTCCTAAATCATTTCTACGGATAATTACTTTTTGAGAAATCCAAAATTCTTCTCCACTCTTTTTTATTAATGGAAATTCAACTATTGGAAAATCATTTTCTTTTTTTTCTAAATCCTCATAAAAGGACATTATATTACTAATAAAATCCTCTCGAATGAATTCTGAATAATTCCTTCCTAATATTTCATTTTCGATATACCCTAATGATTTGATAGTGAATTCATTTATAAAAATAAAGTTTCCATCATCATCAACTTCAAAAATAATATCATTAGCTGACTGAATAATATCCTTATATTGGTCTTTGGCTATAATTTGTTCTGTGACATCTTGCCCAATTCCAATTACTAAATCGTCGGAATATTTTTTATCTTTCCATTGTATGAATTTATATTCTCCATTTTTACATTTCAATTTTCGGATATATAATTTGTTTTCTACAAAATTGGTATGATATTCTTCGCCTATAAATTCAGGATCTTCGGTGAGGTCCCAAAATGCTAATCCCATTACTTCCTCAGGCGCATATCCTAAAATAGAGGTTATGGTTTCGCTACAAAAAGAAATTTCTCCTTTTCTATTGCCTACAATAGTAAGTGAATTCCCCTTATTTACGATTTCATTTGTAAAACTAAATTTATCAGTTATGTTCAATAATGAGATATGTCTTATATAATTTATTATCAAAACGATTATAGAATAATTTAATAAAACAATAGCTGTTTTTAATGGAACTAATTCAAAAATAAAAATGATGGATAGATATGTAAAGACAGATGCTGTGATAATCCAATACAATTTAATTGGTCTAAAAACACTGTATGAGAAAAAAAAGAAAACAATAAAAGATACTATTGGCATGATGTCATTAGCATGTAATATTAAATTTATAAATACTAAACAGTAGTATAAAACATAAATACTAAGAAAAATAGGCTTGATATTTTGATAGACATAAGTAGATTTTTTACTTAAAGTATAGATAAAAATGAGAAATAAGCCTACACTAATATTCAAAACTAATGCACTATGGATTCTGACATTGTATATTTCAAAAATCACCTCTATAACAATCATTATTAGACCAAGAAATAAAAGGTAAAGTTGGTATTCTTTATTTATTGTGTTAATTATTGTTGTGTTTTCAATAAATTTATTCTTTAATTTAGATTTTATTTTAAAAAAATTATATATTAAAAAGGTCGCACTTGTTATTAACATAGGTATCAAAAACCATGTTTTCTGCTGGTTGATACTTAATTTTATATAATTGAAAACCATTGGAATAAACATCCAAGACTTAGGGATTAAATTTTGAATTGAATTGGCTATGAGGCTATAGCAAGATACCATAGGAATTGATTTAGGTTTAATTTTGAGAGGCAGTTTTTATTAGTCCTTATTAATTGTAATTTAAGAATAAATTCTAAAAAATCTTCAAATAAAGCAGGAACTTTTTGGTTTTAAATTCACTCAATATCTAAACCTATTTGTTCTAATTCATCTTTAGTATCGATACCAATAATTGCACAATAAATAGCATAATGCATGGCATACATGAATGGAAGTGTAAAAAAGATTCCGATACAACAACCAATAAAACCTACTAAAGATGCAATAAAAGCTACAAATAATAATAAAAGCAGGACTAATGGCTGTTTGATAACAATTTGCATACTAAATTGAATAGCCTCAATAGCTTTTAAATGGCCAAAAATTATTAAAGGCATTGTTAAAACGGTAAAAAAAGAGATAGCCATTGAAATTATAAAACCAATTATCTGAAGGCCTGCCAGTTCAAGTGCAATTGAAAATCCTGAAGTTATAAAACTAATAAGAATGGTAGAAATAAAAAGCTCTTTGAAATAAGGAGATTTATAATATTTAAAAAAGGCAGAAACCTGAAATTTTTCTCCTTTTTCGGCATCATCTGCAATTTTAATGAAACCAGCACTTAAAGGACTAAACACTGCCGAAAAAAATACTGCAACAAATAAATAAATAGCAACATAAACACCAGAAAGATTTTCAAGTTTTAGTTGCTCTAACATTTTTGGATTTATTTTTGACATTCCAAATACCGAAGCTCCTATAATTCCTGCAAATATTGCAACGACCATTAAGAAAGCAAATAATATTGCCCCTTCATATAATGCTATTTTTTTATAATTTGTGAAAGCATGATTAAAAACAGTTTCGAAATTCAATTCATATCCATTTTTCTTTATTTCTTCGATTCGTTTTTTAATTATTTCCATGAGGTAGGTTTGGTTAGTTTAGTGTTGTTTATAGTTTTATATTTTAAAATAGACTTCTTCAAATGGTATTCTAAAGCGTTCTCCATAAACGCCTTGTTCTTCTCTAATTCCGCAACCTAGAACCATATTTATTTCTGAAGAAACAGGTAAGTTTATTATCTTTTTTATTCTTGATGAGTCAAATCCCTCCATTGGACAAGTATCATAGTTGATTGCAGCCATACTTATCATAAAATTTTGAGCAGCAAGTCCAGCACTTTTGTGCGCTACAATTCGCATATCACTGCTTCTTACTTGTCTATAAATAGGTTTAAATAGGCCTATAACCAGAAATGCAAGATATTTTATTTGACCTAATATTCCTAAAAAATCCGTATAAATAGTTGGAACTATTTTTTGATAATAGTTCAAAGCAAATTTTTCTCTTTTAGAATATTCTGACTCAGATTTATTTCCATATTGTGCTTTTAAATGAGCAATGTTTGAACGCACTCTATTTTTCCATAAATCTTTTCGGGTTACAACAATAACAATCTGACTCGCTGTTTTTGCTGCATTTTGATCTAAACTTGCAGTTGCAATTTCTTGAATAATTTCGGGGGATATGATATGATAAAATTCCCAAAGCTGTAAGTTACTACTTGTTGGGGCAAGTGTTGCTAATCGGATGCAGTCTTTGACTTTTTCTACATCAATGGTTTCTTTTTTGAAAACCCTCACTGAACGTCGGTATTGTATGGCTTCGCTTACCGTTTTTTCATTATTTATAGCCATCTTAATAATTTTTTAATAGCATTTAGCTTGTCATTATACGGGGCATATCGCAAGGGTAAATCCAACCAATTTGCCTTTGTTACAATTCCTTTTTTATGAGAAAAAGTATCAAAACTTAATTGTCCGTGATACGCTCCAATTCCACTATGTCCA
>CANEXR010000175.1 GCA_947443815.1 Flavobacteriaceae bacterium
GATGGAAAAATTGCAGTTGAATGATGCTTCGCTAGTTTTTTTACCGGAAAGTTCGGCCGCTTTGGGATTTGGTTTCCGTTGTGGATTCTTAGGAATGTTGCACATGGAAATTATTCAAGAGCGCTTGGAGAGAGAGTTTAACATGACGGTGATTACTACGGTTCCGAACGTTTCGTATTTGGCGTATACCAAGAAACATCCTGAAACGCCGCTTGTGGTAAATAACCCTTCGGACTTGCCAGAGCCTTCTCGTTTGGATCATGTTGAAGAGCCTTTTATAAAAGCTACCATCATTACCAAAGCGGATTATGTTGGAAATGTAATGAGTTTGTGTATCGAAAAACGCGGTTTGATTACCAATCAGACGTATTTGACTACGGAACGTGTAGAATTGACTTTTGATATGCCTTTGGCTGAAATTGTATTTGATTTTTACGACCGTTTAAAGACTGTTTCTAAAGGATATGCTTCTTTTGATTATACCCCAATTGGAATGCGAACTTCTAATTTGGTTAAAGTAGATATTTTGTTGAATGCTACCATTGTAGATGCTTTGTCTTCGTTGATGCATACTGATAATGCCTATTCTATTGGTAAAAAAATGTGTGAAAAACTGAAAGAGTTAATTCCGCGTCAGCAGTTTGATATTCCTGTTCAAGCGGCAATTGGTGTGAAAGTAATCTCTCGTGAAACTATAAAAGCGTTGCGTAAAGACGTTACTGCCAAATGTTATGGTGGCGATATTTCGCGTAAACGTAAATTATTAGAAAAACAGAAAAAAGGTAAAAAACGGATGAGATTGGTTGGAAATGTCGAGATTCCACAAGAAGCATTTATGGCGGTATTGAAATTGAATGATTAATTTTTTTTTTAGAGAATAGAAAAAAGAATAAAGAGAAAACCTGACGATGTAAAAATGGTCAGGTTTTTTTGTGCTCTTTGATAAATAAGAACTATTCTTTAAAAATCATTTATCCTTCAACCAATCAAATAATCGTTGTGCATCAGTGCCTTTAAATAATTGTGTTCCTTCGTTCATGGTTGCTGCAGAGCCACAGGCAACTCCCCAACGGATAACTTCTTTTAGGCTTTTATTTTGCGAAAGCGCCCAAACCATACCTCCGACCATACTGTCTCCCGCGCCAACAGTACTTCTTTTGACCACATTTGGGGCTGGAACAAACTCGTAATTGTCTTTTGTAACTAAAACTGCTCCTTGAGGGCCGAGAGAAACGACAACAATTTCGGCGCCGCCTTTAGCAATGATTTGTTTGGCGGCTTCATTGACTTCTTCCATTTCCAATCGTTCAACTCCAATTAATTTGGCGAGTTCACCTACGTTTGGTTTGATAAGATACGCACCTGTTTCCAATACTTTTTTTAAGGCTTCTCCAGAAGTATCGACAATTAATTTTGAATTGGATTTTTTGGCTATCTCAGCCACTTTTTGATAAAAATCAGGAGATAAACCTTCGTTTAGGCTACCACTGGCAACCAAAAATTCAGGTTTTAAATTGGCGACGGCATTGAGTACTGCTTGCTCCTCTTCATTAGTTATTTCTCCTCCAGTAAAACCAAAACGATACTGCGAATTGGTATTTTCATCTACTGCAACAAAACTTTCTCTAGTCCAAGTTTGAATTGGAATGGCTTCAAAAGCAATAGCTTCTTTATTTACCAATTCTTCTAACATTTTACCTAACGGTCCTCCTGAAGTAAATATTGCAATCGAAGCACCACCTAAACGAGAAATAGCTTTGGACACATTAATTCCGCCACCTCCAGCATCAAAACGCGGTTCTGAACAACGAATTTTTTGCTCGGCCACTAAGCCTTTAAAATGGGTGCTTTTATCTAAAGCTGGATTTATAGTAAGGGTAACAATATTGTGTGTATTCATTGAATTATAATTTTGAGAAACTAAAGGTGCAAAAAAATAATGGAAATCATAAAAAATGCTAAGTAAAATGTCTCCCTTTTTAAATTTATAAAGAGAATCAACTTCGTACCTTTGCCACCTTGGTAAAACCATTATAATAATTTACGAAATGATTGAAGACAAAAACCCACAACGAACTAGTATAGGACAATTAGGCGAATTTGGTTTAATAGACCATTTGACTAAAAATTTCGAAATCACACAGCCTTCTACTCTAAAAGGAATTGGAGATGACGCCGCTGTTTTAGATTTTGCCACTAAAAAAGTAGTTGTTTCTACTGACTTATTAATTGAAGGAGTTCATTTTGACTTAGCCTATATGCCATTGAAGCATTTGGGTTACAAAGCTGTGGTTGTCAACATTTCTGATATTTGCGCCATGAATGCAAAAGCAACACAAATCACAGTTTCTGTGGCTGTATCAAACCGTTTCCCATTAGAAGCTTTGGAGGAATTATTTGCTGGAATTACACATGCTGCAAATGAATATAAAGTTGATGTTATAGGCGGAGATACTACCTCATCACAAAAAGGATTAATCATAAGCATTACTGCTATTGGTGAAGCTGATGAAGAGGAAATTGTATATAGAAATGGTGCCAAAAAAACTGATTTATTGGTCGTTACAGGCGATATCGGAGCTGCCTACATGGGGCTACAAGTTTTAGAACGCGAAAAACAAGTGTTTCAAGTTAATCCAAATTCGCAGCCTGATTTGGATGCCTATACCTATTTAATTGAACGACAATTAAAACCAGAAGCTCGAAAAGATGTCCGTACATTATTACATGCTTTAGAGATAAAGCCAACCTCAATGATTGATATTTCGGATGGATTGTCCTCGGAAATTATTCATTTATGCAAACAGTCTAAAGTGGGTTGTAATTTATATGAAGATAAATTGCCAATTGACCCCCAATTTATTAATGTCTGTGAAGAATTTAATATCGATAGTACTACTGTTGCGATAAATGGTGGAGAAGACTACGAATTACTTTTCACTATAGCTATGGAGGACTTTGATAAAATCAAAGGCAATCCTAATTTTTCGATCATTGGGCACATGACACAAGAAAGTGAAGGGATTCATTTGGTCACTCGGGCAAATACTAAAATACCACTAAAAGCAAGAGGCTGGAATGCCTTAGCAGAATAATAGTTTTATTTTAAACCAAAAAAACGACACTATTCTGGTGTCGTTTTTTTGGTTATTTATTTCGGTATTACTAAAAAAGTAATCCTTTTTTCTTAGCTTCACGAACTAGATCAACATCACTTCCGTCTTCTACTTTCAATAACTCTTTAAGATTTATTTTCCTTCTTTCTATAGCACTCAAAGATATTGGAATGTATTGAATCATTTCATTGGTCTTTGTTCCTTTGGATATATGAAATAAAATTTGCTCATCGAATTGATCAATTTCTATGGTTCCATGCTGAGATTGATTCAACATTTTTTGAACAGATTCACTATAATATTTCTCGTTTTTCATGACTTTATCAAATGCAAAAAGCAATTCGTCAAAAGTTAAATCATTTTTTATAACAAGACCATTTGGATTTATAGTTTTAATAATTGTCTTAATCTTTAATAATTCTGTGTACATGGTTAACAAAATAATTTTGCATTTGGGCATATACTCCATAATTAACTTGGCTAAATCTTCTCCAGAAAAAAGATTTTTTTCCTCATAAGCCGGCATACTAATGTCTAAAAAAGCAATGTCAAAAGCAGCAATATTAGGGTTTGTAATTATATTATAGGCAGACTCACAATCTTTGGCTTGAGTAATCGAAAACTCATAATCACTAGGATTGTATCTTTTGATTGCGTTTTTATAGCCTTCTATAATAAAAGGATGATCGTCAACAATTAATATATTATTTTCAATTATCATTTTAGTAGAAGATTCAATTGTCATTTTTTTGTAGTTGTAGGTTTATTTTTTTGTTCTATTGGGACGGTAAGAGTAATAATGGTTCCGTTATTTTTTTTGGAATCTATATTTACTGTTGCCTCACATTCATTGGCTCTAAAAAGAATATTTTGCAATCCAATCCCTTTTTTTGCTGTTTTTAAATTAAATCCAATACCATCATCACTTATTATTAAAACCAAAAAATCCTCTTCTTTTTTGAGTTCAATTTTAACAACAGCTGCATTGGCATATTTATTAATATTTTGAAGAGCCTCTTGGACAATGCGATATAAATTAATTTTAATTGAATTGCTTATAAATTCCCATTTTATGTTGGAATCAATTGCAACGACTAATTTTGATTTATGTGTCTTTTTTTGCTCTTCAAACAAATCATTAACGATTGCTACGAAGTTATTAATTAATTCTGATTTTTCCCTATTCAGATCATGAGAAATTTCACGAATATCCTGTTCAATGTTTTTCAATTCTGTCAAATAACTGTTTCTTTGATCAATAGCTAAATCGTTTGTAACTCTATTCAAACTATCTAAGTTGATTCGTACACCAAACATTCTTCCAAGAACCCCGTCGTGTAGTTCCCTAGCTACTCTTTTTTTCTCTTCTATTCTGTTTATTTCTATCGTATTTTGCTGTGAAATCATTAGATTATAAATGTCCTCATTCGCTTTTTGTTGCTGCTGCTTAAACATAAGCTCTCTATGTTTTGCTTTTTGTGCTTTAATGACATAAACAAACAATCCCATGATAGTAAGGATACTAAAAAAGTAGACTAAATTTCTATTCTGTACAACCAAATCAGAATTTTCATTTTTTATTTCGTCCGTTTCATATTCTATACGGGTGAATTTGTCACCCATTTTTCGTTCCGACTTTTGGAGACTGTCATTAATATGAATGTATTCTTTCGTATATAGTGAGGCTTTTTGGGGATTTATTATTGCCAATTGCTTGAGTGGAGCTAAAGCATTTCTGTAATTTTTAGAGCTTCTGGACAAATTTAATGCTTCATTAGAGAATTGTATTGCTTTAACTGTATCATTTATAGAAGCATAATATTCAGACAAATGAAGTTTACTAGCAATTATTCCTATTGTTAATTGCATACTATCTCTCAATTTTAAAGACTCATAAAATAATTTCGGAAGCCCTTCAGTGTCGTTTGATTTAAATCTAGAATATCCTAAATTATCCAGCAACATTGCATACAATACTGGTTTATAAAGCATTAATTCCTTTTTATGCTTTAACCCTTTTAAAAAATAAGGAATTGCTAACTTATGCTTATTCATGTTTTGATAAACATAACCCATGTTATTTAAAGACGTTGCTTTGGGTTGAAACTCAATGGGTATTGTTTTATCATCAGTCTCAGCTAAGGCTTTACTATGAAATTCAATTGCTTTATTATTCTCTCCGAGTTCATTATATAATAATCCTAAAAGATTATAGGATTCATAAGCAATATCATTTGCTTCATCACCCTTGAGAACTCTTAATGCTTTAAAAACAGATATTTCACTCCCTGAAAAGTCACTTTCATTGTATTGTAATAATGCTTTATTTAAACGAGTTCTTGCTAAATTATAATTATCGTTAAGTTGAAGATATAATTTTTCAGCTTTAAAATAGTACATAAATGCGGTATCTGAAATAGACTGAGAAACATAATAATCTCCTAAATAAGTATATGATTTGGCAATATTCATTGAGTCATTAACACTTTCTGATTTTCCCAAGACAATATGAACTGTTTGTTTATAATCTTTCCAGTTATTAATATTATAATATCTATTTGCAACCTTAAATAAATTGACTCTATTTATTGAATCATTTGATTGACTGATAATAATTGCAAGCGCCTTTTGATTATATTTTTCCCTTTTTTTAAACGATGTATTGAAATCATTAGCTGCTGAAAGATAAAAAGAAAGGCTATCTTGTGATGAAGTATTAATACGGTCTGTCTGATTTTTCTTGTTACAACTAAATAAACAAAAAATCAGTAATAATATTATGTAGTAAGTATTTTTCAATAGTATTTGTTGAATTTTATCAAAAATAGTAAAATAAAATTTATTTCTATATAAAAAAAAGCTATCAAAATTTGATAGCTTTTTTTTATATAGAAATAAATGTTTAATACATTTTTAATTAATCAACTTTTTTGTTCCCTCCTGCGCTTCCTGAACCTGCTAAGTCTACTTTTTTGTTCCCTCCAGCACTTCCTGAACCTGCTAAGTCTACTTTTTTGTTTCCTCCAGCACTTCCTGAACCTGCTAAGTCTACTTTTTTGTTTCCTCCAGCACTTCCTGAACCTGCTAAGTCTA
>CANEXR010000176.1 GCA_947443815.1 Flavobacteriaceae bacterium
CCATTACAAACCGTTCCTATTTGAATAAAACGTCTAAATCAAATTCATATCCTGATTTAAATACAATTCTTGATACCAAAAAAGCAATGAACGGAAAACCAGTATTGGTAGCTGTAAATATTACTAATCCAATGGTTTTTGGGGAATTTGAAAAAGAGGTTGATGCAATAGTGGGGGAATTTGGCGTACAAGTGGAAGCTTTAATGGATATCATTTCGGGCAAAACGGAACCTTCGGGCTTGTTACCTTTACAAATGCCATTGAATATGTCTACTGTTGAAAAACAAATGGAAGATGTTCCTCATGACATGATTCCATACAAAGATGCGAATGGCAATGTGTATGATTTTGGTTTTGGATTAAACTGGAATGGCGTAATTAATGATGGTAGAACAGCAAAATATAGCGTTAAAAAATAGCGTCTTTATCAATGTGATATTGAATGAAATAAAGCGAGCGACTAAATATTTTAGTCGCTCGCTTTTTGGATGCAATAGTTTATTTGGCTCCGCAAAGGAATGTATTAATAGCTGAATTCACCTCTAATTTTTCCATATTTTGATGTTCTGAAACACCAAATACTTTGGATTATAATTCCTTATTTCAATTCATAAATAACCGCTTCGTAAGGTCTCAATATTCCGTTTTTTGTAGTTTTTCCATAATTGTCTATCAAAACCTTGGCTTTACTAGTGTTTAATCCTGTATTTGCAGTAGCATTTTTAGAAGAAAAATTTAGCAAAACAAGGACTTTTTTGCCTTCTAATTCTCGTGTGAAAGCATATACGGCTGTATTTTTTTTGTCTAACAAAGTATATTTTCCGTAAACTAAAATCAGATTCGTTTTTCGCAATTTTGTCATTTTACGGAAGTAATTCAATACCGAATTTGGATCTTTATCTTGTGCTTCTGCATTTAGGGTTTGATGATTGTCATTTACTTTCAACCAAGGTTCAGCTGTTGAAAAACCTCCATTTTTTGTACTGTTCCATTGAAAAGGAGTTCTTCCATTGTCTCTAGCGCCTCCCGTCTTTTGGTCTTCTATAAATTGTTTCAAATCGCCACCCGCTATTTTTACTTTTTCATATTCTGCTATCGTTTCGATATCGCGATAGTCTTCTATTTTATCGAATTTGGCATTTATCATTCCAATCTCGTCTCCATTATAATAATAAGGTGTTCCCCTCATGGAAAGTAAGAAAGTCGTTAGCATTTTTGAAGAAATAGCTCTAAATTCTGGTGAGTCATTTCCCCAACGGGAAGTCATCCGCGGTTGGTCATGATTTCCTAAATAAATAGTTCCCCAGCCTTTTTTATCATAAACAGCATCCCAATCGGAATATATTTTTTTGAAATCAACTAAGGAATAGGGCCCTGCTTTTTTGAAATATCCAGGGATATAACCTAAGTTGGTTCCTTCAAAATGGTAGCCCATATTGAGTTCTTTTCGATCTTCATCAACAAAGTTTAATGCAGTTGACGTTAACATGCCTGCTCCTTCTGCTAAGGACATGCAGTTGTATTTGCTTAGAACTTCACGGTTCATTTCTTGAAGATAATCGTGTAAATGGGGCCCACTACCCATATAAACATCCCAACGTCCATGGTAGTTTTTATTCAATTCTTCTTGTGTGATAACTGGAAAATCGGGGTCTTTAGAAATAAATGGAATGACATCCATTCTAAAACCATCGATGCCTTTATCTAGCCACCAACGCATCATACTATAAATTTCTTGACGTAATTTTGGGTTTTCCCAATTCAAATCCGGTTGCTTGTAACTGAAATAATGCAAATAATAGGAATCGGTTTGTTTGTCATACCTCCAACCACTTCCATCTGCTTCAAAAGCACCTGGACGGAATGCTGGCTTTCCTTTTTCTGCTGGCCACCAATGGTAATAGTCACGGTATGGATTGTCTCTGGATTTTCTGCTTTCTTGAAACCATTTGTGCTCGTCACTACTGTGATTTACCACTAAATCCATTACGAGTTTCAAGCCTCTTTCGTGCATTCCTTTCAATAATGCATCAAAATCTTCCATGGTTCCAAATTCCTTCATAATGGCTTGATAATCTGAAATATCGTATCCATTATCAGCATTTGGTGAACCATAAATTGGGTTCAACCAAACTACGTCAACACCCAGACTTTTGATGTAATCTAACTTTTGAATTATTCCTTTCAAATCACCTACACCATCTCCATCGGTATCCTTGAAACTTCTAGGATAAATTTGGTATACAACGGCTTCTTTCCACCATTTTCGGTCAACAGTTGATTTGTTTTCTTGTGCTTCAACGGGTCTAATCGAAAATAATCCGAAGTAAAGAAGCATAAGGGCAGTTATTTTTGAGAATTTTAATTTCATTTTATATTTTTTTGGTTGATTTTCAGGATTGATGTAATCTACAATGAAGGGAAAAATGATGCCATTTTGTAATTTAATCATTATTTAACTTCAACAATACTAATCGCGTATCCACCACCTGGCGCAGATAGTTGAGACCATTTTGATTTGTTGGTCACATTGACTTTCCGAATTGTATAGGCTTGTGGATTGGTTTTATAATGAGCCTCTTTTGCATCAGCATAAATAGTAGCTACATATTTTTTACCTTTTTCTAAAAAGTCAAATTTTAGTGTTGAGGTACGAGCTGTTTCTCCGTTTACATTCCCTACAAACCATTGATTTGTTTTTTTTGCTTTTCGGGCAACAGTGATGTATTGACCCGGTTCCGCTTCTAAGTATTTACTATCTGTCCAATCTACTGCTACATCTTTAATGAACTGAAAAGCATCTGGAAAACGGTTGTAATTTTCAGGTAAATCGGCTGCCATTTGCAATGGGCTGTACATTGTAACATACAAAGCCAATTGATTTGCAAGCGTACTATTAACATGAGAATGGTTCTCTGGATTGATTTTGCTCAAATCCATTTCAAAAATTCCAGGCGTATAATCCATCGGTCCACCAATTAAACGAGTGAAAGGCAGTACCGTTACATGATTGGGTTTTGACCCGCCAAAAGATTGGTATTCAGTTCCTCTAGCAGCTTCATTTCCAATTAAATTAGGGTATGTTCTACAAATACCAGTAGGACGAACTGCCTCGTGTGCATTGACCATAATTTTATAATCCGCAGCTTTTTCTATTGCGTATTGATAATGATTTACGGTCCATTGGCTATAATGATTTTCGCCACGAGGAAGGATGTTTCCAACATAACCACTTTTTACAGCATCATATCCATTGTCTTTCATGAACTGATACGCTTTGTCAATATACCGTTCATAATTGCGGGTTGAACCCGAAGTTTCGTGGTGCATAATCATTTTTATTCCTTTTGATTTTGCATATTCATGAATGCCTTTTACATCAAAATCGGGATATGGAGTTACAAAATCAAACACATTGTCTTTTGAATGCCCAAACCAATCTTCCCAACCTTCGTTCCAACCTTCGACCAATACACCGTCAAAACCATTTTCGGCAGCAAAATCAATATATTTTTTTACGTTTTGGGTATTGGCACCGTGTTTTCCGTTGGGCTTTGCTGTGGCAAAATCAGTAATGCCTAATTGTACCGTAGGAAATGCATCAGTGTAAGCCCAAGAACTTTTTCCAGTAATCATTTCCCACCAAACACCTACATATTTTACAGGTTTTATCCACGAAGTATCTTCAATTTTTGAAGGTTCATTTAAGTTTAAAGTCATTTTTGAAGCCAAAATTTCACGGGCATCATCACTTACAAGTACGGTTCGCCATGGAGAATGGTTTGGTGCTTGCATATAGCCTTTGTCACCAACAGCATCTGGAGTTAACCAAGATTCGAATACCATGTTTTTGTCATCCAAATTTAAATGCATGCAAGAATAATTAATTAGTGCCGCTTCATGGATATTAATGTACAATCCGTCAGTGGTTTTCATCATCAAAGAAGTTTGAACACCAGTGGTAGAAAAGGAAGTCTGCGATACATTTGCAGTTCGAGATTTTTCATTTAAACTTCTGATTTCCGATAATTTTGAGGTAGTATAATCGTATTCTTGGGTGTCATAATCTCCCGGAATCCAAAACGCTGTATGGTCTCCGTTCATAGCAAATTGTGTTCTTTCTTCTTTGATTACAAAATAAGTAAGGTTTTTTTGCGCAGGAAATTCATATCGAAATCCAAGACCGTCATTAAATAAACGAAACCGAATTACAATTTGTCTGTCGGTTCCTTTTTGGTTTAAAGTAACTGCCAGTTCGTTATATTGATTTTGAATCGTTGCAGTTTCACCCCAAACTGGTTTCCAAGTCTCATCAAAGGAGCTGGTTGTAGTAGTAACAATTGTAAAATTGTTTAGTAATGATTGGGGATCATTTTTTAGTTCAAGACCTAATTTACTTGGTTTTAAAACTACTTTGTCTTTGTAGTTTAAACGGTAACTAGGTGTTCCGTCACTTTGTAATGAAAACGACAGGACTAGTTTTTCATCCGGTGATTTTAATTGTTGGGCGAAAACATTGTTCGATAATGCTAGCCAAAAAAGAGCGATAAAAAGGAATTGTTTCATTTGTTAAAAAAATTAATTTTAGATATAATAGCATAAAAAAGGCAATCCTAAATGCGGTGAAAGTTTGGTAATCAATATCCATTCGCCGCTACGAAATCGATTTATAGAATGGGTTTTGGAAGCACCTATTCTTTCAAAAATTTCGAGATAGTAAAAGTAGATGCTTTAACGGCTTTAAATTTTAGTCTTTAAAAAAAAGTAAACGTATATTTTTTTAAATAATTGTAAATCAACAATTTAATTTTTATTTAAGATCAAAAAAAGTGGTGATTTTTGTAGTAAAAAAGTAAATTTTACCTGCTGGATACTGCCAATTCAGAATTGGAATGGGTTAATTCTTGTTTGACGAACCAATCAACATGACTTTGGCTTCCAGTTCTTCGCGAGGCCCTACTGATTTGTTTTTGAGTTGAGAGCGGTAATTGTAAATGGTAGAAACCGAATACCTTAAAAATTCTGCAATTTTGGTGCTGTCTTTAATTCCTAAGCGAATGAGTGCAAAAATTCGTAATTCGGTGTTTAGGAGTTCACCTTGTTTCAAATGGATGGCGCTTGTATCCGTTAATAAGCTTGAAAATTCTGCAATAAAAGTTGGGAATAAAAGCAAAAATGTCTGGTCAAAATTGGTGTAAAATGCTTTTAATTCTT
This sequence comes from Flavobacteriaceae bacterium, assembly GCA_947443815.1. Classification (GTDB taxonomy): domain Bacteria; phylum Bacteroidota; class Bacteroidia; order Flavobacteriales; family Flavobacteriaceae; genus Flavobacterium. The sequence goes on from CANEXR010000176.1 coordinate 5,215, forward strand.
TTTCGAGATAGGTATTGGATTTCACCGCTTTTACAAGTTCATTCATTTTTCCGGCAGTTGCCATAACGCTTAGCTTGCGACTGTATTCCTCCAGTTTTCCGATATAATCCGAACATTGATCCATATAGCGACCAATGTAAATTTCTTTCAATAGGCTGGCTTCGGCTAAAGTAGCATTGGTTTCGTTTAGTTTTTCATTGATTTTGTTTAACTCTTGGTTTAATACGGATAGTTTGGTATTGGCCAAACTGATTTCTTTTTGGGCATTGGCTAATTTTTTCATTTGCTTAAAAAGCAATACTAAAACTCCCAGCAGAAACAAGGATAAGATACTAACAGCTATTAAAAAAACAATTAATTGTGTTCTATTGGTTTCCTTTTTATTTTGATACGCATCATTGATAATGGGCAGCATTTTGGATATTTCGTAGGTTCTTAATCTCGCATTACAAAAAAGAGCATCTTCTAATGATTGTTTGATGTATTTATAAGCACGATCAATATCGCCTTGTTCGTATAAGGTGAAGGCTAATTTACGCAAGGAAATATTCTCTTTTTTTACAAGTTGTAAGTCTGAAATAGCCGAGATAGTCAACCATTTTTCCTCTTGTTCTTTGTCTTTTTTCAAGCGATAAGCATCCGATATGATATAAGCAATAACCGCACGATCAGGATTTTGTTTTGAGGTTTTCGAAAAAAATACGGTTAAGCATTGAATGGCTTGGTCATACTGTTTTTTATCTAATAATAATTCGGAATTAACGATACAGAATTCTCGGGATTTTGGATCAAAATACTGCATCGAAGAGTCTCTGTATTTTTTGGCCAACTCATGGTATTTCTTTTTTTCCTGATTGGAAGTAGCATAATTCGTCAAATTTCCATAAACAATTCTATTAGTGCCATAATAATTTCTGCTGCTGCTCGGGGTTAATTGCATACGGACAGTTTC
>CANEXR010000177.1 GCA_947443815.1 Flavobacteriaceae bacterium
CCAACTACATTGTATTCTCAGCCTTCTTTTTTAAAAGATTCTAGAAAAGTACATAAAGTTTTAAAACAAAAAAAACCGGCTACATTATCTGAGTTAATGGCTATTTCAGATAAGTTGGCACAATTGAATTGGCAGCGTAATCATGACTGGAAAACCCCTTTTACGCCAGCAAATGCGCGTCCAGCAATCTATGCTTTTGATGGTGATGTATATACAGGTTTAGATGCTTATTCAATTCCAATTGAAAAATTAGAAACCTTACAAAATAGTTTGCGAATTTTATCAGGCTTGTACGGACTATTAAAACCATTGGATTTGATTCAAGCTTACCGATTAGAAATGGGAACTAAACTTCCTATTGCGGAAAGCAAAAACCTATATGAATTTTGGAAAACAACGCTTACAAAAGCATTGAACAAAGAACTTAAAAAAGGCGAGTTATTTGTCAATTTGGCAAGTAATGAATATTTTTCGGCCATTGATGTTAAAGCTTTAAAAGTCCCAGTAATTACCCCAGATTTTAAAGACTATAAGGATGGTAAACTTAAAATGATTAGTTTTTTTGCCAAAAAAGCCAGAGGAATGATGGTGCGTTATATTTTGGATACCAACGCACAAACCATTGAAGATTTGAAAGGATTCAATTACGATGGTTACCAATTTGATGCTACTTTATCAAAAGGCAATCATTTGGTTTTCACTAGATAAAACAACCGCAAAATTTTAGGTTAATGATGTAATTAAATGAAGTAATTTAATAAATTTTCATTTGTAGTAAAAAACAGAAGCCGATTTCAGCAATTGAAATCGGCTTTTATATTAATGCATCGCATCTGCAGGATTGATTTTATTTTTCCCTTTTTTAATTAAAAAAATAATAGGAATACAGCACAAAAATAAAATTCCGAGATATAGAAAAATATCCATATAGGATAAAACAGTGCTTTGTTTTAATACCGAGTAATCCATTACCTGATATGCTTTTTTTAAGGCTTCATTGCTACTAAATCCTTTGGACATAAACCCTTTTTGTAACATCAAAATCCGTTGTTGCACTTCAAATTTGCTTGCATCTAGATGCGAAATCAAATCAACTCGGTGTTTTTGAGTAAATCGAGTTATGAAAGTAGTAATAATAGCAATACCAAATGATCCTCCTAACTGCCTCATCATACCAGTAAAAGCAGCACCTTCACCAATATTTTTGCCTTTTAATGTTGATAAGGATAATGTGGTTATGGGAACAAAAAGTAATCCTAATCCAATTCCTCTTAAGATCAAAGGCCAAAATAAGTGTTCAACTCCTGTGTTCGGAGTCATATTATTATACATCATCAAGGTAAAAAAGAAAAAGATTAAAAAACCTATAGCAACCATATAGCCTTGTGGAACCCCGCGTTGTATCAATTTGCCAATAATAGGCATCATAAATGCAGTAGTTATAGAACCTGGAATTAGTAACAAACCAGCATCAGTAGCAGTCCATCCCAAAATAGCTTGTGTATAAATAGGAATAATTAAAGTAGAGCCATATAGTCCAAACCCTAAAATAAAACACATCACTATACCGATTCTTAGATTGCCATCCTTTAAAACACTCAGGTTAACTATTGGATGTTTGTAGGTCAGCTCTCTCCAAATAAATAAGACCAAACCAAAAACCGAAATCGTACTTAATAATGTAATTATTGGATTATTAAACCAATCGTCTTGTTGTCCATGTTCTAGTACAAATTGCAGTGAACCAATAAAAGCCGTTAAAAGAAAAATACCTAACCAATCGACTTGATTTGCTTTGAGTTTCCCTCCATACTGAGGGCTTTTTACAAAAGTGATGGCGAGAATAGTTGCTATAATTCCAAGAGGGATATTGATATAAAAGATGTAGGGCCACGAAAAATTATCAACAAGATAACCGCCTAATGGTGGCCCCAATGTAGGCCCCACAATTACACCCATTCCGTAAATGGCTTGTGCCATTCCACGTTTTGCTATTGGATAACTTTCGGTGATGATGGTTTGTGCAGTAACTAGTAAGGCGCCACCTCCTAAACCTTGAATAAATCGAAAGATTATAAGTTCCCAAATATTAGTAGCATTGCCACATAAAAAAGAAGCTGTAGTAAAGATGATAATGGAAGCTACAAAATAATTGCGTCTACCAAATTGTTGAGAGAGCCAACTTGTCATCGGAATAACGATAACATTGGCAATAGCATAAGCGGTAATAACCCATGCCACATCATTTAATGTGGCGCCAAGGCTTCCTCGCATATTGGTTAAGGCAACATTGACAATGGTCGTATCAACGATTTCTAACAAAGCACAAAGTACTGCAGTTATCGTGATAAAAACACGTCTATAGCCATATTCTACTAAATCATCTGCTTGTGTCATCTTAGTTTAAATGAACATCAACGTCAACATTCATTCCTGGACGCAATAATTTTATTTTTTCGGGATCATTAGTTGGATTCAGGCTTATTTTTACGGGTAAACGCTGAATGGTTTTTACAAAATTCCCTGTAGCATTATCAGGAGGAAGTAAAGAAAATCTTGAGCCTGTAGCAGGAGAGAAAGAAGTGATAGTTCCTTCAAAATCATAATCAGGATACGCATCGACTTTTATAGTTACTTTTTGACCAATAATCATTTTGTTTAATTGCGTTTCTTTGAAATTGGCTACAACCCATGCTTCTGTATTATTGATGATATAAAATAAAGATTGTCCTGGTTGTACTAATTGTCCCGGTTGGATGTCAATTTTTGATACTTGACCATCAATGGCAGCTGTAATAACAGTATAGGTTAAATTTAGTTTTGCAGCATCCAGCATGGCTTTTGCTTTTTTGATATTGGCTGCTGCCACTTCAGTTTGTTTATTTGAAACTCTTGATTTGGCTTCAATCACTGATTTTTGAAAACTACTAGCTCTTTCTTGTTGTTGCAAAACACGAACTTGACTTTCAGCTTCAAGTTTTGCTGCCAAAGCTTGTTCATATTGTTGTTTGGTAATGGAATGGGTTTTGTATAAATTATTGTAACGGTTATAATCGCTAGTGATGCGCCCCAATCTAATTTTTGCAGATTCAATATTTCCACCTGCAGACTGCATATTGGCATCCGAAACCGCTATGTTAGCCAAAGCACTTCCAATATCTGCTTTAGAAACTTCAAGGTTTCCTTCTGCTCCAATCATAGCAGCATTTGCTTCTTCGATTTTTAATAAATAGTCTCTTTTGTCAATTGTAAACAAGGTATCTCCTTTTTTTACAAAATCATTGTCTTTGATGTACACTTTATCCACATATCCTGAAACGCGTGGAATAATCGGATTCATTTTTTTTTCAATTTGTGCATCATCCGTTTCTACATGAGACAAAGAATACATGTATTTATAAGTTCCATAGCTGCCACCTAATACTATCAAAACCGTAAGGATTAGTATAAATCTGGTATTTGTTTTTTTCTTTTCCATTTTGGTTTTGGTTATATTTTTGAAAGGTTGAATGTTTGAGATAATTGTCCAGTTACGGAAAGTAACTCATAGTATTTTTGAATAATATTAGCTTTTGCTAATGCTTTATTGATTGTAGCGCTTAGTTGTTCCACATCTGCTTCGAGTAAATCATTAGTGTCAGAAAGGCCATTTTCATATTTGTCTTTTACAATTCTGTAATTTTCAGAGGATTGTTCTACTGCTTGGCCATAAACCACATCTTGTTTTAAAGCTAATTGGTAATCTTCAATTGCTTTTTGTACTTCAACTTTAATGTAATCGGTAAGTATTGCTTCGGCATTTTGTGTTTCAGTAGCTTTGCTTTCGGCAACTTTTACTAATGCACTATTTTTAAGAATTGCACTCAAATCATACGATAATCCTAGGCCAAGATTCATTGCATTTTCTACTGTTACAACGTTTTTTAAATCAATAGCAGTATAACCTGCCAAAAGCGTAACGGATGGATAATAAGAACTTTTTGCAATTTTAATATTGGATTGACTTGCTTTTCCTTGTAATCGAACTGCTTCTAAATCTTTACGATTTTGTAGTGCAGGGGCTTCATTATCAGGGATATTGTCCATTTTAAAATTTGAAAAATCACTTTCCAAAACGACTAATTGAGTTTCAGGTTCTAATTTTAAAAGGGTTACCAAATAGAAATTTACAATATTTAAATTGTTAACAGCTTCGTCAATTGACAATTGTATTTTAGAGACTTGCAATTGTGATTTTAATAAATCATTACGGGCTATGATTCCATTTTTTTCCAAATTGGTAAAATCAATCGTACGTTGTTCGGCTCTTTTTTGGTTTTCTTTCAACAGTTCCACCGTTTTTTGGGCTTTGTATAGACTTGCATAATAATTGACCACTTTCATAGCCACTTCTTCTTTGGTTTGCAATGCTGAAGCTGTTTCTGCTTGATATAAGGCATCTTTGAGTTGGATGCTGTTTTGAATTTTAAAACCAGCAAAAAGAGGTAAACTTGTGCTAGCTTGCCCAAGAATCAATTGATCTACTCTTGGAGTAGTTCCGGAGTTTGAACCTTGATTTACTTTTAAATCTACATTGGCATTTGTTAATCGCTGGTATTGTGCTGAAATTTTAAAATCAGGATATTGATTGTTTTTGGTGGATAACAATTCGTATTTTCGGGTATTTACTTTCGTATTGGCTAAGGATACTTCATTGCTTTTTGTCCAAGCCAAATGAATTGCATCTTCCAATTTAAGATTTGTTTTTTCTTGTGCAGCTACAGATGAAATTCCGATAAAGAAAATCCCAAAGCGCATTAATTGATTAATTTTCATAGATCAGAAGGGCTTTTATGGTTTGTTGGATGTGCTTTGTCAAATTTGTTTTTACGTAATTATTGTATAAATCTTCGGTCTTTAAATTCAATAAATTTTCGAAGAAAGGTTTATTCATGTGAAAATGAAAGAAAGTACCCAAAATTGTCGGTGTGATTAGCGGAATAATGATGTCTTTTCTGAAAACTCCTTTTTTCTGACCTTCTTCAATGATGGCCTCTAAAGATTTTAGATTTCCTTTTTTTAACTCCGAAAAAGCGTGTAGATTTTGTTCTCTTTTTTTTGAAGTAAATTCAAAGTGAATTATTCTGTAAATTCCTCGGTTGGTATTAATTCGGTTAATATAAAGCTCAATTAATTTATTTATTTTATCAATGGGTTCAATATCCTCAAGTAATAAATTGTCTAATTGCTTTTTTAAATCGGAAGTTCTATAAACTATAAGAGATTCTAATAATCGTTCTTTCGAACCAAAATAGTACGAAACCATGGCAATATTAATTTTTGCCTCTTTTGCGATGTTTCGTATCGAAGTACCATCAAATCCTTTTTCCGCAAATAAGGTTTCAGCTACTTCTAGAATTTGAATTTGCTTGTCGTTAAAAGTACTTTTCAAAGTTTGATTTTTGAATTCAAAACAAAATTAAACAAGTGTTTAATTTAAACGACTGTTTAAAAAATAAATTAACATAATTTTAACATTTTATTCAACTACCCAAAAACCTCTGTTTCCTTCAAAATTGTGAATATCTATTTTAGAAATAATGAATTTTTTTTTCTTTAAAATCTATCTTTGACCTCCTTAAAAAAAATAGATATGAGCACAATGTGGTACGAATGCAAAGTAAAATACAGAAAAACGGATGAGACAGGCGCTCAAAAAATAACTACAGAACCTTATTTAGTTGATGCTTTGTCTTATACGGAAGCAGAAAGTAGAATTAATGAAGAAATGGCTGCTTATACTAGCGAAGAATTTAAAATTACAAATATAAAAGTGGCTAATTATGCAGAGATTCATCCTTTTGAAAATGCTGATCGTTGGTTCAAATCAAAAGTTTCTTTGTTGGCTTATGACGAAGAAAGTGGTAAAGAACGAAAATCAAATATGTATTTATTAGTGCAAGCTAATGATGTAAAAGAAGCGTTTGACAATACCGTTCAAGTGATGAAAGGAACTATGGGTGATTATACTTTGCCTGCTATTTCAGAATCCCCAATTATGGATGTTTTTCCCTATTTCAGTGGGGAAGAAGGAGAGTTAGAACAAATAGAAAAGTTCAATACAATCAAGGCTTCTAAACCTGAAAAGGATGCGGAAGCAA
>CANEXR010000178.1 GCA_947443815.1 Flavobacteriaceae bacterium
AGAAATTTTAGGCAAATACATTTTGCAAACCGCCACGCCAGAATATGCCAATCAAGAAGCAGAATTGCAAAAAATTGTTTTTCCAACTTTATCGGAAGAAGAATTAATGACTGAAGCGCAGTATAAAAGACATATTGAAATTTTTCCAGAAGGGCAAATGATTGTTTTAGATGGAGATAGAGTTATCGCAGCTACTACAACTTTACAGCAAAATTACCACAAAGGACACCACACTTTTTTGGAGATTTCTGATAATTTATGGTTGGGAACACACGACCCAAAAGCGGAGTGGTTGTATGGTTTAGACGTTTCCGTTCATCCTGATTACCAAGGAAAAGGAATTGGTAAAGCAATTTATAATGCCCGTCAAGAAGTGGCGAAAACATTAGGTTGTTTGGGGCAAATGACGGCTGGAATGCCAATAGGTTTTGATAAAGTAAAAGACCAAATGACAATTGCAGAATATTGCGATAAATTGATAAAAGGAGAAATTATTGACCCTACGGTTACGGCTCAAACCAAATGTGGATTTATTCTTGTAGAACCATTATTTGATTATTTAGATGACCCAAGAAGCGGAAATTGTTCGGTATTAATGTATTGGCCTTTAGATCCAACTACAAAATTGAGTGAGCACCATTAATAAAATATTTTAAGAATGCTCTGCAAAGTCTCCGACTTTGAGGATGTGATAAACGGTCTTTGACCGAAGTTAAACTGTTTTTCTATTTACAAAAAACCAAAAACCACATGAAAAAAATTGCATTATCATTAGTAATACTTGCAGGCTTGTTAACAAGTTGCGGCAAAAAAACTGAAGAAACTAAAGTAGAAAAGGTTGATTTAGAAGCTTTAAAAGGTGCTACTTTAAATATTTTAGCTTGGGAAGGCTATGCAGATGCTTCGTTTACAAAAGCTTTTGAAGAGAAATATGGAGTGACCGTTAAAGGAACCTATTTTGGCTCATCGGATGAATTGGTTTCAAAATTACAAAGTGGTGGTGGTGCAAGTTATGATGTGATTACACCCTCTTCAGATGTAGCGGGATATATCGTTTCTTCGGATTTGGTGGAGCCATTAGCAACGGATCAATTAACAGCTTGGGCAACACTTTCTCCTGTTTTAAAAGAAATGAAAGACGTTCAAAAAGATGGTAAAACATACGGTATGCCTTTTACTTGGGGCCCCGATTATTTAATTTATAATGCGGATGTAATTAAGGAAACACCAACCTCATGGAACCTTTTCTTTGACCCAAAATACAAAGGAAAAATAGCGATGTACGATGATATTTCCTCCATTTATTTAGCCGCTCAATTGTTGGGATATGACAAAACGGATCAATCGGTTTTATACAATTTGACCGAAGAACAATTAGCTGCTTGTAAAGCAAAATTAGTAGAATTAAAACCACAAGTGCGTAAAAACTGGGCTTCGGCTGGTGAATTGGATAATTTGTTCAAAAATAAAGAAGTAGTTGCTGCTGTGGGATGGCCTTTGACTCCAGCTAATTTAAACAAACAAGGAATGAACATCAAAGCTGTAATTCCTACTGAAGGCGCTACAGGTTGGATTGATCGTTTAATGATTGTCAAAGGAGCTAAAAACAAACAATTAGCCCAACTTTGGTTAGAGTATGTTTCCCAACCTGCTGTTATGGCACAAGTAGCAGAATTTACACAATATTATGTTTCAAATCCCGCTGCAAATGCGCTTTTGACTCCAGAAACTCAAAAATTAATGGATGTAGCAAGCATGGATTCAATGTTTAAAACTTTGAATTTTTGGCAACCTGTGAAAAATAGAAAACGCTACAATGAAATTTGGAGCGAAGTAAAAAATCAATAAATAATTCTATCAACCTGCAAGGTTTTTAGAACCTTGTAGGTTTGATTTGTTGCCATTATAAAATGAATAAACAACAATTATTTGCTGGTTTAAAAGTGGTTGAATTAGCTGGGGTTTTGGCTGGACCTGCTGTAGGAATGTTCTTTGCAGAACTCGGAGCTACTGTTTATAAAGTAGAAAATCCATCAAATAATGGTGATATAACGCGCAGTTGGCGTTTGGAAACAGAAAGCGAAAATTGGCAATCGGGCTATTATAGTAGTGTGAATTACAATAAAAAAATCATTTGGGCAGATTTGAAAAAAGTAAATGATTTGGAAATAATAATGGGCTACATTGCTACTGCTGACGTTGTGATTTCAAATTTCAAACCTTCCTCGGCTAGAAAAATGGGATTGGATTCGGCAACTTTGAGAAATAAATTTCCAAAATTGATTTATGCTCAAATTAGTGGTTATGGCATTGCAGATGAAACTCCCGCATTTGATGTGGTGTTACAAGCTGAAGCGGGTTTCATGTTTATAAATGGAGAAGCAGATGGACTTCCGTTAAAAATGCCAATTGCATTGATTGATATTTTGGCAGCGCATCAATTAAAAGAAGCACTATTAATTGCTTTATGGCAACGTTCTAAAACAGGATTGGGAGCAACGGCACATATTTCGCTTTATAATGCAGCGCTCTCAGCATTGGCAAATCAGGCGACAAACTATTTAATGGGCAATGAAATTCCACAACGAATGGGAAGTTTGCATCCAAATATTGCGCCTTATGGAGAAACATTTTATACAAAAGATAGCAAAGCAATTGTACTTGCCGTTGGTAATGATAAGCAATTTTCAGCCTTGTGTAGTTGTTTGAGTATTGATCAGGTTGCTGATTTGGATTTATTTAAAAACAATGCTTTGCGTGTACAAAATAGACTAAAATTGAGTGAATTTTTGGCAGCTGCATTTTTGAAATTCGATAGTGAAATACTCATAAAGGCATTAAAAAAGAATGCCGTTCCTTGCGGAACTATTAGTTCAATGGACGAAGTTTTGAATACGGATAGCGCCCAAAAATTGATTCTAACCGAAAAATTGAATGACGGGCAAATTACAAAAAGAATGGCAACAGCCGTTTTTGATATTTATTAAATAATAAGGAGATGTCCTGCAAGGTTTTTTTTAACCTTTAGGTATATTGGATAGAATGAATACCTACAAGATTAAAAAAAACCTTGCAGGAAAAAGAGAAATAGCAAATACATTAATAATGTATTTGCTGTATTTCATAAAAAGGAAATTAGAAATGAAAAACAGAAGTAAATACTTATTGATTGCACCACTATTATTGTGGTTGCTACTCTTTTTGGTATTGCCCTACTTTTTTATTTTGACACAAAGTGTATTGGCTACTGATGATTTTGGTAAAGTAGTATATACCTTGAATTTGGATTCTTACATAAAGATTTTCACTAATCCTTTGTATTATCAAACGCTGATAAGAACTTTTTTTTACGCTATAATTGTGGCTTTGGCATGTATTCTATTGAGTTTGCCATTGGCTTATTTTATTGCTTTTAAAGTGACCAAACATAAGTCGTTTTATTATACCTTAATCGTTTTGCCTTTCTGGATGTCCTACATTGTTAGGGCTTATGCCTGGAAAATTATTCTTGGGGAACAAGGCGTTTTGAACTCCTTTTTCATGTATTCGGGGGTGATCAAAAAACCATTAAGTTTCATTTTATATTCTGATTTTTCAGTAATACTTTGTTTGATTTATATCTTTTTACCTTTCGTTTGTATCCCTATTTATACTTCGTTTGAACAAATTTCCAAATCATTGCTAGAAGCCAGTAAGGATTTAGGAGCCAATTCTTGGATGACTTTCAAGAAAGTTATTTTTCCTTTAATCTTACCAGGAGTTATTTCTGGTGGAACATTGGCTTTAGTTTTAACACTTGGAGACTTTCTTGCTGCATCACTTTTAGGTGGACCAAACACACTGTTTATTTCAAATATTGTTCAAAATTTATTCGGCACTTCTAATGATAAACCATTGGGCTCAGCAGTTGGAGTGGTATTATTGGTTTTGGTTTTTCTATTATTAGAAATATCCTCTCGTTATGAAAAAAAACATGAAACACAATAATTATGAAAAAAGTTAGAGCCTTTATCATCTCCTTTTCAGCCTTTTCAGTGTTGTGGTTTTTGTATTTTCCGATACTCATTATTATGTGGTTTTCGTTCAATAAAGATTCCGTGAGCTCCTTTCCTATTACTCATTATTCTTTGGATTGGTATGTGAAATTATTTCATAATCAATCGATGATGCAAGCGGTAAGGGTTAGTTTTTTTATCGCTATAACAAGTACAATAGCCGCTTTAATTATTGGAATTCCATCTGCTTATGCCTTACATAAATATAACTATTTAGGTAAAAATCTATTGTTAAAAATTATATTATTGCCTATTACGCTTCCAGGAATTGTAACCGGTGTGGCCATGTTGAGCTTTTTTCCATTAATAGGAATTCAGTTGTCCTTGCAGGCGGTTTTAATCGGGCATACCACTTTTTTAATAGCCATTATGATTACCCAAATTTTAGCACGTTTCAAAAAATTAGATCCGTATTTAGAAATGGCTGCTTTCGATTTGGGTGCAAGTCCTTTGCAAGCTTTTTTCAAAGTCATTTTGCCCAACATAAAAACGGCGATTATTGGTGCCGTTTTATTATCATTAGTACTTTCTATGGACGAAATACCAGTTACTTTTTTCTTGATTTCAAGGGAGAATACCTTACCAATTGAGATTTACGGAATGATGCGGCGTGGCATTACACCCGAAGTAAATGCAGTAGCAACTTTAGTATTTTTAGTGTCATCTGCTGCTATTTTTATTTCGTTGAAGTTTAACAAAGAAAATTAAATTACAAAAAGATGATTCAAAACGATAAATTTTCCATTGCTTCTAAAATTTCTTTGAGAACAATTCAAAATAGTGATTTAAAACAATTTGAACAACTACTGTTGCAATTTTATAATGAAATTGAGCATGGTTTTTCTACTGATAATCTAGAGGAAATACTTCATGGTTTTTTAGAAAAAGGAATGATTATTCTCGCTATTGATGACACTACCAATAAAATTGCTGGATTTATAAGCTGTATTGAATCGAATGCAATTTATGCTAGGGGAAATTTTGGTGTTATCAATGAGTTGTATATCATCCCTGAATTTCGTTCCCAAAAATTGGGTCAAAAACTAATTGATTTTATAATAGAAATAGCTAAAAAAAACAATTGGTCCAGATTAGAATTAGATACTCCAGAAGTGGAAAAATCGGAGAAAACAATACGTTTCTATAAAAAAGAAGGATTTGTACCGATAGGATTTAGAATGAAAAAAACAATAGTATAGTAATTTAGAAAGTCAAATAACAAAAATTTTAAGCCCATTGCCGAAAGTTCAAAGCCCAAAAAAATGAGTAAATTAGAATTAAAAGGAATCAATAAATCATACGGGAAGACTCTGATTGTTAATAACTTGGATTTGCAAATTCAAGATGGAGAATTTTTGACTATTTTGGGACCAAGTGGTTGTGGAAAAACGACTACGTTGCGCATGATTGCTGGTTTTGAAACCCCTGATAATGGACAGGTTTTGCTCAATAATCAGGATATTACACAATTGCCTCCTTATAAAAGGAATGTAAATACAGTTTTTCAGAATTATGCTTTGTTTCCACATCTTAATGTAGCAGAGAATATTGCTTTTGGTTTGCACCAAAAAAAGTTAAGTAAATTCGAGACCAATAAAAGGGTTGACGAAATGCTAGAATTGGTTCAAATGGAAGCTTTTAAAACTAGAAAACCTTTTGAAATGTCTGGTGGACAACAACAAAGAGTTGCTATTGCTAGAGCGATTGCACCTGATCCAGAAATTCTTTTGTTAGATGAACCCCTTGGTGCCTTAGATTTAAAACTTAGAAAACAAATGCAATTTGAATTGAAACAATTGCATAAGGATTTGAATAAAACCTTTATTTATGTAACACATGATCAGGAAGAAGCTTTGACAATGTCTGATCGAATTGCAGTTATGAATCAAGGAATTATCGAGCAATTATCCGATAGTCAAACCTTATATAATTTGCCAAAAACAAAATTTGTTGCTGGTTTTATTGGAGAAGCAAATTTGATTGCTATAAAAACGGAAAACCAAAAATCATTTTCTTTTGAAGATAAAATAATTGAATTTGAACATCAAAATAACGAAAA
>CANEXR010000179.1 GCA_947443815.1 Flavobacteriaceae bacterium
AAAAATGAAAGCGGATGCTCTGGCACAAGCTAAACTAGACGCAGACGCAAAAATAAAAGCGGATGCGCTGGCAAAAGCAAAACTAGACGCTGACGCAAAATTAAAAGCGGATGCTCTGGCACAAGCTAAACTAGACGCAGATGCAAAAATGAAATCAGATTCTATTGCCAAAGCTAATATTCCCAAAGATGATTTTGCAAAATCAATGGACAATCTGGCCTTGTCATTAGAAAACTCTAAAAAAGCACAACAACAATTATTAGATCAATTAAATATTACTGTTTCTAATAAACAAAAAGATTTATTAGAATTAAAAGAAGAGAATGACCTCAGTGAAAAAGGAATTTTTAAAGAGCCAAAAGCTTTCAAAAGTGTTACAGCAGAAAACAATGCATTAGAAACCTTAAAATCTGAAATAGCAGAGGCAAATAAAATTCAAAATAACCAAATAAAACAACTAGAAACACTTTATAATGAACGCATAAAAAAAGGATTAAATAAAGATGAATCTCAAAATCAATATTATTTAAAAACAATAGAAACACTCAAAAAAGAGCAATTAAAAGCGATTCAGTCCAATACAAATATGGTTTCTTCTTTAGAAAAAATCAAAATTGACACTGAAATTGAGAAAAAGAGAAGAATTAAAAAAGCAGTTTTTGTTAATGACCAACAACGTCATATACAAGATGTATCAACTCTTAAACAAATCAAAGAAACAACAAAACCTAGCGAAACAACACTCAAAGAAACCGATTTTGATTATGGCGAAGAACAGGCTAACATGCAAATTTTAAAAAGTATTAAAAATGTGGAAAGTGGTTATTATCTAATAGTAGCTGTTCATGATGATGTTGAAAAAAGAAATACCTTTTTGACAAAAACGGTAGCATCAGGACAATCAAATATAGACTTCTTCTATGATGCCAATACTAGTAGATATTTTATTTATTATGACAAATTTGATACTATTGAAGAAGCTAAAAAAGCATTACAATCAAAAGGAAATAAGCCTTATAATGGTAAAATGACCATCGTGAAAATAGAAAATTAATACCAAATAATAATTCATCCTAAAAAAGATATCTTATATGATTTAAAAAGTTAAGAGTACTTGAATTCCGTTTAATACCACATTAAATCAACTCTTTTGCCCCAAAGAGTTGATTTAAATTAATTGAAAATAGCAGTATTGCTTAAATAATTTTATCCCAAATGAAATTAAAAAACTACCTACTAATCGCTGCATTATTTTTATTAAATAATAGTGTTGTTTTTGCGCCTAAACCATTAGGTGGCAATTATAAAATAAATAGCCGTAACACTTTGCGTGCTCTGCATTTTGCATTTCTCATACTTATATTCAGTATGGGTACATTTACTTCATTTGCACAAAACTTAGTTCCATTTAATCCAAGGTATAATCAAGCAATTAAAGGTGATATGCTTTTGATAGGCAATAATTTATTAAGCAGTCATGTTTCAAATGATTATTCAGGAACAAAAGCCAATAATGACATAAACCCAATGGTAAATGTGGATATTGATGGAGACCCAAGTACATTTAATTCAAGCAGCGCCGATTTAGCAATTTCTGGAAGTACCTGTTATAAAATACGATATGCTGGTTTGTATTGGGGAGCAGTGGTCAAAGGCGCTTCGGCCATATCCAATGTTAAATTTAAAGTTCCAGGTGGTTCCTATGCCGACCTTACGGGAACTGAAATTTATTTTCAAAACTCTAGTACTGGAAAAACAAATGCGTATGCTTACTATTCGGATGTAACCTCTTTAGTAACGGCTCTTAGTAATCCTCAAGGCACTTATACGGTAGCCAATGTTTCAACATTAACAGGTGACAAGCCTAATGTTGAAGGCCTTTCTGCTGGTTGGTCCCTTTTTGTGGTTTATGAAGACCCAACAATGCCTAGTAAATACATTACTTCATTCGATGGATACAGCATAATTAGTAGTTCACAAAACCTTAATATTCCCGTATCTGGATTTAAAACAATACCCGTTGGTCCCGTAAATGTAAAGTATGCTTTTAGTGCCATGGAAGGAGATAGCCCCTATACCGGAGATTATTTGAGCATTAATGGAACGACCATTAGTGCTACTAATGCTGCTGGAACTAGTATCCGTCCTGCCAATAATTTTTTCAATAGTTCTGTTTCATATATAAATACTACAACAAACACTCCTGAACTTTTTACGACACGAAAACCAAACAGTAAAAATACGCTAGGTTTTGATGCTGGAATTTTAAAAATACCAAATCCAGGAAATACCGTAATTAAAAATGGAGACACATCCGCAACAATTCGTTTGGGAAGCACATTGGATATTTATTATTTCTATTTTAATGCTTTAGCAGTTGATATTATTGAACCTAAAATCATTTTAACCAAAGAAGTAAAAGATGATTTAGGAAACGATGTGGGTGGTGCAGATGTTACTTTAGGGCAACAATTAAATTACATTCTTGGATTTCAAAATCTAGGAAATGACAATGCGGATTCTTTTACAATAAAAGACGTACTCCCTATTAATATTATATTCAATTATCCGGCAGATTTGGCTTCTTTACCAGCAGGGATAACACATACCTACAATGCCTCTACAAGAACAATTGTTTTTACAGTGCCTAATAGTTTGATAGAAATCAATGATCCTCGCTACGAAATAAGGTTTAAAGTAAAAGTAGTTTCCGAGTGCAATCAGTTAAGCGATATGTGTTCGAATATAATACAGAACCAGGCTTTTGCAACTTATAAAGGAATCATAAATACCGCTCAAATTACGGATAATCCCAGTTTATCTTCTTTCACTTTTTGTAATTTAGGTACACCTAGTGCCACTAATTTTTTGGTTGGAATTGATGATTGTATTTTTGCAAAAAGCGAAATTTTATGTAGTTCCAGTGTGGTTCTGACTGCAGCCAATGGATACAATACCTATTCTTGGTCAACCAGTCCAACGGGTTTACCTGTTATTGGAACAAATCAAACATTTACGGCAACACAAATAGGAACTTATTATGTGCATGATACCGCTGTAGCACCTTGTTTGTCTATTGATGAAGTAATTACGGTAACCCCATTTGGAACATCAATCAGTAATCCGGTAATTCCTTTTGCAGATCAAGTAGTAACCTGCCCTAATGATGGGAAAAAACTACCTAATATATTTTTGTGTGGTGCCAATGATGCTCGCCTTATAAAAACAAATATTTCAGATGGTTCTACAATAGTTTGGGAAAAATTAAACGAAGGAAGTTGTGCTGCTGTTACAAATATTGATTGTGCCAATGAAAATCTATCCTGCACTTGGAGTCAAGTAGGAACTGGACCCGATTATAATGCTAATGCGGCAGGGCAATATAGAATTACATTGAATTATCCAGGAGGATGCTTCAATCGATTTTATTTTAATGTGTATCAAAATTTATTAAGCCCTACTGTTTCAACGAGAGATATTATTTGTAATTCACTTGGGGAAATAACTGTGGGTGGTGTTCCCTCAGGTTACGAATATAGTATTGATGGGATTAATTATCAAGCAAGCACTGTTTTTTCAATAAGCGTACAAAATTCGTATACCGTTTATATAAAACAAATTGGGGTAACTTCTAATCCATGTATTTTTACAGTTCCTAATGTTCAAATCAGAAAAAGAGATTTTACGGTTTCAACCTTTGTGACGCAACCAGCTTGTAATGGAGATAAAGGAGCTATAAAACTCGCCGCAAATGATGTTAGAGGTCAATATTATTATAAAATTTTTCAAGGGGCAACATTAGTAAATCAAGTTGGTCCAATAGCCGCAAGTGATTATACCTTTTCGAATCTAAATGCAGGTACTCTTTTAAGTCCAATTACTTATACTTGGGAAGTTTCTACAGAAGATGGTTGCCTTTTAACCGGAACTGCTGATTTAATTGAACCAGAAATTTTATCCGCAACTGCTGCATTGAACAAACCATTAACCTGCACCGATGGTGAAATTACTGTATATCCAGTTGGAGGTACTCCACCTTTTTATTATTTTGTAAATAGCACTACTGTTTTTCAAAACACGCCACAAATTAGTATCACCACAGCTGGTGTTTATGCCATTACGGTTGTTGATTCTAATAATTGTACCGCAACTACTTCTATAACAGTATCAGCCACTTTGGCACCCGTTTTTACTGTTGCAAAAACAGATGTTTTGTGTTCAAACACTAGCAATTCAGGGACAATATCTGTAAATGTTAGTAATCCAAACGGGAATAGTTTACGCTATAGTATAGACAATGGGGTTAGCTTTTTTAATTCTCCTGTATTTACAGGTCTCGTAACTGGTAATTATAATGTTGTTGTAGAATATACAAATGGAGTTTCCGTTTGTACAACTGCACCACAAGCAATTCTGATAGCAGCACCAATTACAATTACAGGAACAGCCACATTAACAACACCATATACTTGCTCTAATTCAGCCACAATAACCGTTTCGGGAGTTTCAGGAGGTATTTCTCCTTATCAGTATAGTATTGATGGGGTAACCTTTCAAGCGAGCCCCATTTTTTCGGGATTGGTTAGTGGAACGTATTCAATCACAATCAAAGACAGCAGCAATTGTACTTTTGTAACCAATGCCATAGCCGTTACATCCTTAAAAGGACCAACCGATTTACTAATTACTGCCACCGACTTAATTTGTCCCGAAAATGTTTCGCATGTGAACATCATGGTGGTCGATGGTATTTCGCCAACTAGGTATAGAATAATTGATGCTCCTTCATCATATACCGTAACTACAGTACCGAGCCCTTGGAATTCAGACGGAGAATTTAAATACCTTCCTAAAGGATTTTATACTTTTGAGGTAAAAGACAGAAATGATTGTGTCTATCAAGAAGTCTATTTTCTGGATCCGATACCTCCTATTTCGGTTACTGGAACATTAATTAATAATGTGAAATGTTATAATACGGCAACAGGCGCATTGAAATATGATGTTTTTGGATTTGCCACCACTTATTCTTATACAATTACAGGTCCTGTTAGCGGTTCTGGATCAAATCAATCTGCTCCAACAATTACACAAAATAATTTACCTGCAGGAGATTATACCATTACTGTTACTGATAAAAAAACGGGTTGTACTGCTACGGCAACCGTAACAATTGCTCAACCAGCAGCTGCTTTATTAACCACTACTACAACTACACCTATAACTTGTTTAGCAAATGGCAGTGTTACACTAAATGCTTCAGGAGGCTGGGGCGGATATAATTATACTCTTACCCCTCCTTCGGGACCAGTAGTTGGCCCTCAGGCTAGTAATATATTTACCGATCTTACGCTAGCTGGATCGTATACTGTAGTAACTTCAGATGCTAATGGTTGCTCTGTAAATACTGCTTTTACATTAAACGGAGCAACTCCCCCTACTGCTGTAATTGCTTCAACTTCTGATTTTTGTTTTGACGTCCTAAATGGAGCAAGTCTCTCAGTAACTGCTTCGGGAGGAGTAGTCCCTTATGAATATAGTAATAACGGCGGTCCCTTCCAGGCGAGTAATTTATTTTCGAATTTAACCCCTGGCACTTATACAATAACCGTTAGAGATGCCTATGGATGTTCGGTTTCATTACCCACACAAACCATTGCACCGCAAGTATCGATAAATACAGTTTTGACCAAAGAATTAGATTGTTCTGTAACGCCAAATGCTACCATTACGGCTTCAATTGTCAATGGTTATAGCCCATTTACATATCAAGTCTCCTACAACGGTGGGGTTTATAGTACTGCAGTAGCAGTAGTTGGCACTACTTTTAGCCATCCCGCAACACTAGCAGGAACTTATTTGTTTCAAATTACAGATAATAAAGGATGTCAATCTGTATCGAATACCATCACTATTGCCCCAATAACAACTCCTTCAGCTACAGTTACAACGGTGAATCCTAGTTGTAATGGCGGTAACAATGGTTCCGTTCAACTAATTCCATCATTAGGAGTAGGCCCTTATACCTATAGCTTTAACGGAAGTGCTTTTACATCTACTTCTTTATACACGGGCTTAAGTGCAGGAATTTCATACCCC
>CANEXR010000180.1 GCA_947443815.1 Flavobacteriaceae bacterium
AGATTATTGATTTTTATACTTCCTTCAATTACTAATAATCCAGTGTTATACTCAGCAGGAAAATGAAAAGATACTTTAGAGCCTTTGTTTAATTTAGCATTCAGTAAATGAATTGGTGTAAAAGTAGCAACACTTCCTTTTGTGTTTTCGTATTGCCCTGCAATTACTTCAATTAAACCCCTATTTTCCGATAGTTCAAATTTTTTAATTTCCTTATTAGTAATTCCTTGGTACTTTGGTTCAGACATTTTGTCTTTTGCTGGAAGATTAATCCAAAGCTGTACCATTTGAAAATCACCTCCATTTTTACTGAATTCTTCTTCATGGTATTCTTTGTGCAAAATCCCTGAAGCTGCTGTCATCCATTGTACATCTCCTTCGGCTATGATACCGCTATTTCCCGTGCTATCATGGTGTGCCACTTTTCCTTTATAAGCAATCGTGACAGTTTCAAAGCCCCTATGTGGGTGAACACTTACCCCTCTAGGTTGATTAGTTGGAGGAAAATAAAACTTAGAATTATAATCCATCATAATAAATGGACTCATTCTTTTCATATCTAATGGATAACTGCTAGGAATAAAGTTATGTACTCTAAATCCGTCTCCAACCATGTGCGGTGGAGGAGGAGCAATTACGAGCTGAACTTTTTTTGTTTTCATTACTATTTCAGATTTAATTATAGCACAAAGATACCCATGTTTATCAGCTGTAGCATTGATCTAGAACAAGAAATAATTTAAAACGGTAGGTGCTTAAAATTGCTTTTGACTTATTTATTGCAAACTTTGCTCAGTGCTATGGTCAAGCTATAAAGGAATAATTGAGCATCCAAAAACCTAATTTATATTGGCTAAATTTTTATGAATGCGTTTTCTTTTGTAATGTGTTTGATAGAGATTGTTTGTACCGGAAATAATACTAATATTACCGTCAATTTCAAGCATTGCCAACTTAACATCTTTAAAATATTCAATACCATGTTCTCGCATTGCTTCTTTTAATTCATCGGAGGTAATGTTTAATTTACTTAATATTTTAAAATCTAAATTCCCATCATGAATTAAAATTTCTGGTTTTTCTTGTATAAAATTACTGAAATTGGGGTATTTGTACATTAATTTTTTTAATATAAAATTAATAGTAAAAAGAACAATTGCAGCTGCTAAACCACCCCAAAGACTCGTGTTATTTCCAACCATCGCATTTTGAACTGCGTTGCTTATCAATAATATTAAAATGACATCCGCAGTATTGAGTTGTGATAATTCTTTTTTACCAAAGATGCGCAACGCAATTACCATAAAAAAATAGACTGAGGCGCTACGGATTATAATGTCTAGATATGGATTCATTTTTAGAGTATTTAGGCATTTATAACTTGAAGTTTTTTTCTATGGCTTTAATCATTTCTCCAGCAATATCTTTATTGGTTGCTCCTTCAATTCCCTCTAAACCTGGAGAGGAATTTACTTCTAATAGCAAAGGGCCTTTTGAAGAACGAATAATATCGACTCCTGCCACTTTCAAGTCCATTGCTTTGGCTGCTTTTATAGCAATACGTTTTTCTTCAGAGGTTACTTTTACAATAGATGCAGTGCCTCCTAAATGGATGTTTGCTCTAAATTCACCTGGCATTGCTTCACGCTGAATTGCAGCAACTACTTTTCCATCAATGACAAAACAACGAATATCTTTACCATTTGCTTCCTTGATAAATTCCTGTACTAATATATTGGCATTTAGACTTTTAAATGCATTTATAACACTTTCTGCAGCTTTTTTAGTTTCGGCTAATACAACTCCTTTACCTTGTGTCCCTTCTAATAGTTTTACTATTAATGGAGGTCCTCCAACCATTTTTATCAAATCATTAGTGTCTAAAGGAGAGTTAGCAAATCCAGTAGTGGGTATTTCAACACCATGATTCAGTAATAATTGCAAAGAAAATAACTTATCTCTAGATTGTGTAATTGCCGTAGAGGAATTTAAACAATAGACTTTCAAGGCTTCAAATTGTCGAGTTAAAGCACAGCCATAAAAAGTAATACTGGGTCTGATTCTCGGGATAACAGCGTCAAATTGATTTAATATTTTGCCACCGCGATAATGAATTTCTGGAGTTTTGGCATCTAGTTTCATGTAACACTCCTTTATGTTGAGAAAATGCATTTCATGTCCACGCATTTCACCAGCTTCCATAATACGTTTGTTACTGTACAATTCAGGATTACTAGCCAAAAGTCCAATGCGTAATCCAGAGCTTGCTTTCTCGGCATTTTTGTATAATTCTTTTAGACTATCCGTTGTGGGTTGTCCCAAAAGATATTTTTGTTCAGGATCAACGAGTACTCTTCCACTCATGGCTTCTCTTCCCAATAACATTCTGAAACCCATAGAATCTCTATTGGTCAATGTCATTTCAATTGGCCATTTTGACTCTCCTATTTCTAAATTAGTCTGAATTACATAGCGTTGTTCTCTAAATCCACTTGAACTTTTCACAATGCGTTTATCTACTAAACGTGCTTCGCAATGAATAACAGTTTTTAGGTTGTTTTGTATTGGATTGATATCAAATTTAACCCAATTGGATTCGTTTTTTATAAAAGGAGCTATATTTATGGCATGTAGAGCAGATGTTTTTGCACCAGAATCAACACGAGCTTTGATTGTAGGGATGCCTAATTCAGGAAAAGTACACCATTCTTCGCTACCGAGAATAACTTTGTTTAGAGACATAAATTGATTTTATTTGGCCTGTTTTTATATCAAATGTAAATATTTGTTTTCAAAAAAAACAGGAGGATACTAAAAAAGAATAAGCCCGTTACGTTTTGTTAACATAACGGGCCTATCCAAAATTTAAATAATTTTATAAGTTTGTAGGTTCTCCAGCTTTATGGACCTGTACCGACAATTCTTGTGACCCTTCTTGGATATCCATAAATATTTCGTCTCCTGATCCAATTTTTGAAGTAATAATTTCTTCGGCAAGTGAATCTTCAACATATTTCTGAATGGCTCTTTTTAATGGTCTTGCGCCAAATTGCTTATCAAAACCTTTATCAGCTATGAATGCTTTTGCTTTGTCAGAAAGGGTTAGCGTGTATCCTAATTCAGCTACACGAGCATATAGTTTTTTTAGTTCAATTTCAATAATCAAATCAATATGTTCTTTTTCTAAAGCATTGAAAACAATTACATCATCAATTCTATTTAGGAATTCAGGGGCAAAGGTTTTTTTCAAAGCATTTTCGATAATACTTTTAGAATTATCATCAGCTTGAGCGACTTTGGCTGCGGTTCCAAAACCAACACCTTGACCAAAATCTTTTAATTGTCTGGCTCCAACATTTGAAGTCATGATTATAATGGTGTTTTTGAAATCAATTTTTCGACCTAAACTATCGGTTAAATAGCCATCATCTAAAACTTGCAAAAGCATATTGAAAACATCGGGATGCGCTTTTTCAATTTCATCTAACAATACAACACAATATGGTTTTCGTCTGACTTTTTCGGTTAATTGCCCACCTTCTTCATAACCAACATATCCTGGAGGCGCTCCAACTAATCGTGAAATCGCAAATTTTTCCATGTATTCACTCATATCAATACGAATAAGTGCGTCTTCAGAATCAAATAATTCTTTGGCTAAAACTTTAGCTAATTGCGTTTTACCAACACCAGTTTGTCCTAAGAAAATAAAGGAACCAATAGGTCGGTTAGGATCTTTTAAACCCGCTCGATTTCTTTGAATTGAGCGTGCAATTTTCATTACTGCTTCTTTTTGTCCAATTACTTTTCCTTCGATAAGTTCAGGCAGTTTGGCCAGTTTATTACTTTCAGTTTGTGCAATACGATTTACGGGAATACCAGTCATCATGGATACTACATCAGCAACGTTATCTTCTGTTACTTCGATACGATTGTTTTTTGCATCTTCTTCCCATTGTTCTTGTGCGATGGCTAAATCTTTTTCGATTCTTTTTTCATCATCTCTTAGTTTAGCGGCTTCTTCATATTTTTGTTTTTTGACAACAACGTTTTTCAATTCGCGAACATCTTCTAATTGGCGTTCCAAATCTAGAATTTGTTTGGGAACTTCGATATTGGTAATATGAACTCTTGATCCAGCTTCATCTAGCGCATCAATTGCTTTGTCTGGTAAGAAACGTTCAGACATGTATCTGTCTGTTAGTTTAACACAAGCTTCAATGGCTTCTGGCGTATAAGTTACATTGTGATGATCTTCATATTTGTTTTTGATGTTATTCAAAATAGTAATTGTTTCGGGAACCGATGTTGGTTCTACAATTATTTTTTGGAAACGTCTTTCAAGAGCGCCGTCTTTTTCGATGTATTGTCTGTATTCGTCTAATGTTGTGGCACCAATACATTGTATTTCGCCTCTTGCTAATGCAGGCTTGAACATATTGGATGCGTCTAGTGAGCCAGTTGCTCCACCAGCACCAACGATAGTATGAATTTCATCAATGAAAAGAATAATATCATCATTCTTTTCAAGTTCATTCATAACTGCTTTCATACGTTCTTCAAACTGTCCACGGTATTTTGTACCTGCAACAAGACTGGCTAAGTCTAGGGTAACAACACGTTTGTTGAAAAGAATTCGAGATACTTTTTTTTGAATAATGCGCAAAGCTAAGCCTTCAGCAATAGCAGATTTTCCTACTCCTGGTTCGCCAATAAGTAATGGATTGTTCTTTTTACGACGGCTTAAGATTTGTGATACACGTTCAATTTCCTTTTCACGTCCAACAACAGGGTCAAGTTTTCCTTCTTCAGCCATTTCAGTAAGATCTCTACCAAAATTATCTAAAACTGGAGTTTTTGATTTTTTGTTGGATTTATTAGCAGGATTATTAAAAGTCCCTTCTTTAAGACTGTCATCTTGTCCTGAATCATCATTGTATGATTCGTTTCTTGGCAAGTTTTCTAAAAAATCTTCTTCGTTTGGAGTCATATTTAAATATTGTTCTTTAGCTACATCATAATCAATTTTCATTTTATTAAGTAGCTTGGTTGTAGGATCGTTTTCATTTCTTAAAATGCACAATAATAAATGTGCGGTACTAATTGATGCGCTTTGAAAAACTTTTGCTTCAAGAAAAGTTGTTTTCAATGCTCGTTCTGCCTGACGGGTAAGATGTAGGTTTTTCTTTTCGATACTTATTTCTACTGTTGGGCTTGCGGGGCTAAGAATCTCTACTTTTCTACGTAGATGATCTAAGTCTACGGATAGATTATTTAGTATCTGAATTGCTTTTCCGTTACCGTCTCTCAAAATACCTAACATCAAGTGTTCGGTTCCTATGAAATCATGCCCTAGTCGCAAAGCTTCTTCTTTACTGTAGGTTATGACATCTTTTACTCTTGGGGAAAAATTATCATCCATAATATATAATTGATACTGTAAATTTAGTGAATTACAAACTTAAAAGCAAAAACCATTCCTTTAAGAAGTACTGTCAGCTAATTGACGAAAAATTAAGTAAAATTAAAATTAAATAGGCCTTAATTTATTAACCAAAAGAGAACTCTATTTTGTTAATAAATCAAATAAATTTATATAGATATGTAGCCGAAAAATGGTCAGGAAAGTTTATATTAGCGAGATTTTTTAAAACAAAATAATTTTAATTTAAGTATATATTATGTCTGACGGAGAAAAGTTAATTCCTATTAACATAGAGGACGAAATGAAATCAGCTTACATCGATTATTCGATGTCGGTAATCGTATCAAGAGCACTTCCTGATGTAAGAGATGGATTAAAACCTGTACATCGAAGAGTTCTTTATGGAATGTACGATTTAGGAGTTTTTTCGAATAAAGCTCATAAAAAATCTGCCAGAATTGTTGGGGAAGTTTTGGGTAAATATCACCCTCATGGTGATACATCTGTTTATGACGCCATGGTTCGTATGGCTCAAGAATGGAGTTTGCGTTATTTATTAGTTGATGGTCAGGGTAATTTTGGCTCTGTTGATGGAGATAGTCCAGCAGCAATGCGTTATACTGAAGCTAGAATGCGTAAAATTTCGGAGGAA
>CANEXR010000181.1 GCA_947443815.1 Flavobacteriaceae bacterium
AAAAATTGTTACCATCCATACTGTAGCAATTATTTCAGGGGTTATGTTCGTATTATTAATGTTCAATTGTATTCCTTTGTATCCTATTATTGCTAATGAAGTAGTTTCGGTACTTACATTGCTACTCATTTTGAATCAGATTTCTGATTCAAAACCAGTTGTATCTCTAGAAAATAAAGTTTTTGATTATTTAGGAAAAATTTCTTTTGGCTTGTATGTTTATAATCCGCTTGTTATTTATTTTTTATCCTTTTGTTTTCTGCCTTTAAAAATAACAAATGACTTCTTAAAAATGACCTTGGTTATTGTGATGAATTTTAGTTTGGTAATTTTAATAGCACATCTTTCCTATTTCTATTTTGAAAAGAACTTTTTAAAATTAAAAAATAACTATACTACTGTTCAAAGCGCAGCAAGTAAATTTGAATTCTAAAATTATTTATGAAAAACGTACTCTTCATCACTTGGGATGGTCCTGAAACGAGTTATATGGAAGGATTATTTATGCCTATTTTGAGCCAAGTGCAATCGCAATCAGAATATGTTTTTCATGTGATACAATTCACTTGGGGAACTACAGAAAAAATTACAATAGCACAAAAAGCAGCTGACCAATTGCAACTTATTTATACAACAAAGACTATTGTTAGAAAACCAGTTCGTATTTTGGGCAATTTATGGACCCTTTGTAAGGCTATTCCGTATCTAAAAAAATATATCAAATCCAATAACATTAGTATTGTGATGCCAAGAAGTACGATGCCAGTAATTATGGTGAATCGAATCCCCAAACGCAATTTCAAAGTAGTATTTGATGCGGATGGATTGCCATTGGAAGAGCGAGTTGATTTTTCGGGTTTATCCAAAAGCAGCCAACAATATCAGTTTTTTAAAACAGAAGAGTTAAAAATGTTAGTACAAGCTGAAGCAGTATTAACTCGTTCACATAAAGCCATACCAATACATTTGGAAGCATTAGACTATAAAAAGCCAAAGAAATTTTGGGTAGTAGAAAACGGAAGAGAGGTGAATTTTTTTAAACATAATTTGTCAGAAAGAGAAAAAAAACGAGATGAATTGCATATTTCGCGTCAAGCAAAAGTCCTAGTCTATTGTGGGTCATTGGGACCGCAATATGGTTGGGACGAAATGATGGCGGTTTTTAATGCCTATCATCAAAAAAATCCATCAACAGTTTTTTTAATTCTAACTGGAAATGGTGCTTTTGCCAATGAAAGAATTCCTAATGAAATGAAACCTTCCGTTCGAATAAAAACAGTTCCTTTTGCAGCAATTCCAAACTATCTTTCGGTTGCTGATGTTGCTTTTGCAATCAGAGCACCTACATTTAGTATGCAAGGAGTGGCGCCTATTAAACTTGGAGAATACTTGTTAATGGGAATTCCAACGATTGCATCTGCCGGAATTGGGGATACGGAACAAATCCTCAATGCCATTCCGAATTGTTTTTTATACCACCATCAAAATCCTTCACGAGTGGCTGATGCAGTTGCTTTTATTGAAGGTCAATCGGATATAAATTTTGAGGAAATACGAAAATTTGCCATCCCTTTTTTTTCAATAGAAAAAAGTGCTACTAGTTATTGTAATGCATTAAATAGTATAAAATGAAAGTGCTTTATTTAACCAAATACAGTAGAAACGGAGCAAGTAGTCGTTTGAGAAGTTATCAATATTTTCCTTTTTTGGAAGCTAAAGGGATTTCAATTGTGGTACGTCCTTTTTTTGATGAAGATTATTTATTGCATCTGTATTCTGGAAAGCGAATTGCAAAAAGAAAGCTAATATTGTTCTATCTGCGTCGTTTTTTCGTTCTATTTTCTATTTATAAATATGATAAAATTGTCATTGAAAAAGAACTTTTCCCTTATTTTTTCAGTTGGTTTGAGAAAATTTTATGGCTATTACAGGTCCACTATATTGTTGATTATGATGATGCTATTTTTCATAATTATGATTTGAGTAATAGTAAATTAATCTTTTTTTTATTGAAAAATAAGATTGACAATGTTATGAAATATAGTGGTTGTGTTGTAGCAGGGAATGATTATTTGGTAGAAAGAGCCAAAAATTCTAGTGCCAACAAAATTGTAATGATACCAACAGTAATTGATGTTACCGCTTATAAAGAACAAAATAAAAGAGCCAATTCTAAAGTAATTATTGGTTGGATTGGTTCACCATCTACCTTTAAATATGTCAAAAAATACAGTTTTGTTTTTTATAAAATACTTCAAAATAAAAATGTAGAATTGCATATTGTGGGCGCCACAGAAGACCTTGGACTTGGTGTTAATGTGAAATATTTGAAATGGACTGAGGAAAGCGAAGTAGCTTTGATTTCAAATTTCGATATTGGAATAATGCCATTAGAAAACACGCCATGGGAATTGGGCAAATGTGCGTATAAATTAATTCAATATATGGGTTGCGGTATACCTGTAGTAGCTTCGGCAGTTGGCATGAATAAAGTAGTTGTCGATGAGGGAATAAATGGTTTTTTGGTTCGAGCAGAAGAAGAATGGGTAGGTAAATTAAACCAATTAATAGGTGATAGCAGTTTGAGAAAGCAATTAGGAAAAATGGGAAGAAAAAAAGTGGAGTTGCAGTTTAGTCTCCAAGGGAATTGTACTAAAGTCTTATCCGTATTATCTAATGACTAGGAATTCTAAAAGTCAGTACTTGGATGTTCTTCAATTGTTTCGAGGTTTAGCAGCTTTGATGGTGGTGTTGCATCATAGTGTCGGTTCTTTAAAATATTACCATAAAATTGATTTTCCTTTTCTGAACTATCTAGCTTATATTGGAAAATTTGGAGTAGATTTCTTTTTTGTATTATCTGGATTTATCATTACTTATTCTACTTTTTATAAGGATGAAGCACCCAATTCTCTTTGTAATTATATTAAAAACAGACTTATTCGGATTTATGTTCCGTATCTACCAATAGGTGTTTTTATGTTGCTACTCTACCTGCTTTTGCCCGGTTTTTCGAATAGTGATAGAGCGATAAGTGTACTCACTTCATTGACCTTAATTCCTGACGGAAATCCTGCCTTATCTGTGGCATGGACCCTTTCTTTTGAACTCTGTTTTTATCTTTTGTTTGGTCTTTCTTTTTTTTCAAAAAAAGGATGGAATTGGTTTGTATTAGGTTGGTTAGTGGCTATAATTGTTTTTAATTATTCGTTATTTTCAAGCTTAGTTTTTTTAAAAAAACCTTTTTTTAGTATTTTGTTTTCAACGTATAATATTGAATTTATTTTAGGTTATCTTCTGGCACAGTTGATTGTTCGCAAAATACAATTAAATAGAATTCTTTTAATTTTGCTGTTCTTTTTGTCTTTAATATCTTTCTTCTATTGTACATTTAACCCCTTAAAAGGTTTTCTATTTGAAGTTAATTTGTTGTTTGCATTTGTTGTGTTTTTAGGTATTTATATAACAATCAGTACGGTGAATTTCAAAATTAACAATTTGCCTTTGTTAATGATGGTAGGCAATGCAACGTATTCTATTTATTTAATTCACAATCCCTTGCAAATGATTTTGATACGGTTGTTTCCTAAAATTACTTCTGCTGCAACGAGTATAATTGTTTTAGTAGTTGTTTTAATTCTGTCAAGCATTGTTGGTTATGGGTATTATTTATTATTTGAAAAAAAAGCTATTTATATCATAAAATCGAAACTAATAAAGTAGCGCATGGATTTTTTAATTACAGGTTTTATTTTTGTACTTGGGTATTTATTCATTCAGAGTTTTGCAACAAAACTTTCGGAAGAGAATTTGAATGCGTTAAAAAAAATATTTGTGGTTCATATTTTATTTGGGATCTATTTTTGTTTTTTTGTCCAAGGAGATGCGATTGGTTATTGGAAAGAAGCAAAATTTATGTCGTATGAAGATTTTATAGATTCATTGACACAAGGGCAAGGAACTTATTTTGTATTGGCATTAAATTATTATCCTTCAAACATTTTGAATTTATCTTATTTTACTGGAACTATGATGTATAGTTTAATTGGTTTTATAGGCTTAACGTATTTTTATGTAATGGCAGTAGAATTGATTCCCAATAATCCAAAGTTCAAAGGGTATTATTTATTTCCGATGCTTTTTTTTCTGCCTAATTTACATTTTTGGAGTTGTGCTGTAGGTAAGGATGCTTTATTGTTTTTTTGTATTGGTATCTTCACGTATGGATTAATGCAACCTTTTAAGCGACTGCCGATGATTATTTTTGGGCTGGTGTTGTCTTATTTTATTCGGCCACATATTACTTTGTTTATGCTTTTGGGATTTGGAATGGCTTATTTTTCTGGAAAAAACATTTCGGTATTTCGGCGTATTCTGTTTTTTGGTTTAATGATTGGAATTGCAATTGCAATTTTACCTATGGTACTGCAATTTGCTAGAATTGAAGAAGCTTCTTTAGATAGTTTTGATAAATTTTCAGAAACCAAAGCAGCTTTATTGAGTAAAGCGAGTGCAGGTTCAGCAGTTGCTATTTCTTCTTATCCATTTCCTCTTAAGGTTTTTACTTTTTTGTATCGACCTTTGTTTTTTGACAGCAATGGAATTCCATCTGTTTTAGCTTCATTTGAGAATTTGCTTTTATTGGTATTGTCTTTTGCTGTTTTAAAAAACAAACCATTAGAAACGTTTAAAACAGCACCTTTTGTCATTCAGGGTATGGTTTATTTTTTGATTATTGGGACCTTGGCTTTTTCACAATCTTTAGGTAATTTAGGGATTATGATTCGGATGCGAAACATGTTTTTACCGGGCTTACTCTTATTTATTTTTTGGCATTTCTCTTATCGCCAATCACAAGAATTGGATGCTTAATTTTTTCTATTTCTTAACAATTTATACTCTTTTAAATAGCATAAGCCTACTTAATTTTAAATTATGGTAAAGGTTTTTGTTGGATTGCGTTTACTTCAAATTTTGGTATTATTTTTATAAAAGAGTGGTTAAAGCTGCTCTATTATTATAACAAAATGCTGGTTTTATTTTTGCTTTTTAGCACTTCTTTTGCATTTTAAATCAAAGAAAAAACAGTTTTAATTGGCATTCCAATAATGGTAAATAAATTAATCCGAATTACAACTGTACCCCTTTCATTGGATAAATTATTGTCGGGTCAATTGCACTATATGAATGCTTTTTATGAGGTAATTGCTGTTTCTTCGGAAAAGGAATATTTAAAAAGAATTGGAATAAAAGAGGGTGTTAGGACATTTCCTATTGCAATGACCCGAAAAATCACTCCAATACGAGACCTAGTAGCTGTTGTACAATTGTTTTTGTTTCTAAGAAAAGAAAAGCCGTTGATTGTTCATTCTCATACACCAAAAGCAGGAATATTGGCTATGGTTGCTGCAAAATGTGCAGGAGTTCCTATTCGATTGCATACCGTTGCAGGATTGCCTTTGATGGAAGCCAAAGGATTTAGACGCAAGGTTTTGGTTCAGGTTGAAAAGCTGACTTATTCATGTGCTACGATGGTGTATCCGAACTCAAAAGGGCTTTGTGATTTTATTGAAATAAATAATTTCAGTTCGAAAAAAAAATTAAAAGTGATAGGGAAAGGCAGTTCCAATGGAATCAATACCCTTTATTTTTCCCCAGAGCGAATTAGTCAATTGCAAAAGCAATCCTTACAATTAAAGCTAGGAATTGCACCTAAAGATTTTGTTTTTGTTTTTGTCGGTAGGTTAGTTGGTGATAAAGGAATCAATGAAGTGGTAATCGCTTTTAAAAATATTGCGCAAGAAAATCCAAATGTAAAATTGCTATTAGTCGGAATGCAAGAGAAAGATTTAGATCCACTTGAGGTGTGGACACAAGAAGAAATTGAACGCAATGAGAGCATTTTTTTTGTAGGGTATCAAGAGGATATTAGACCTTATTTAGGGATAAGCAATGCCTTGGTTTTTGCTAGTTATAGAGAAGGGTTTCCTAATGTTGTTCTTCAAGCTGGA
>CANEXR010000182.1 GCA_947443815.1 Flavobacteriaceae bacterium
CTAAAAAGTGTTGGTGTAAATACAGTAATTCTTGGGCATTCAGAACGTAGAGCTATTTTTAATGAAACGGATGCTTTAATTGCAAGTAAAGTTGATACTGCCTTAGAGCATGATATGACTGTTATTTTTTGCTTTGGCGAAGAATTAAAAGACCGTCAATCCGATAATCACTTTAATGTAGTTGAAAACCAATTGAAAGATGGTTTGTTTCATATTCAAGCAAAAGATTGGGAAAATATCGTTTTAGCATACGAACCAGTTTGGGCAATTGGTACTGGCGAGACCGCATCTCCAGAACAAGCACAAGAAATGCACGAATTCATCAGAGAAACAGTTCGTAAGGCATTTGGAAGTACTATCGCTGATACTGTTTCTATTCTTTATGGAGGAAGTGTTAAACCTGAAAATGCAAAAGAAATTTTCTCTAAACCAGACGTAGACGGTGGTCTTATTGGCGGAGCAGCATTAAAAGCAGATGATTTTGTAGCTATTGTAAACGCAATATAATTGTATTTATAAAATTTTAAAAAGAGGTTTGATTATGTCAAGCCTCTTTTTTTGTTTTAACGCTTTTTTAAAAAAGAGAAATACTACCTTTGCAAAAAAAGTACACATGTCAAACATATATATAGGATATCATTTTACAATTGAACCAAAAGACTCGCACGATAGTAATAAAGCCAAGCAATTAGGTTCAGAAATTTTAATTGCTGAACTAGGTGAAAAAGCTTTTGAAAGTTTTACCGAAACGGAAACTGGGGTTTCTGCTTATGTTCAGAAAGATTTATGGGATGAAACGATTCTTGATGATATCTTTCTATTACAATCCGAAGAATTCAAAATTGATTACACCTTTGAAGAAATTGAACAGGTAAATTGGAATGAAGAATGGGAAAAAAATTTCGAGCCCATAGATGTAGAAGGGAATTGTCATGTTCGTGCTCCTTTTCACCCGAAAACCAATGCTGAATTTGATATTGTAATTGAGCCTAAAATGAGTTTTGGAACTGGACATCATGAAACAACACACATGATGATTCAGCATTTATTAGAAATAGATGTAACTGAAATGAAAACACTAGACATGGGTTGCGGTACAGCTATCCTTGCTATACTTGCTGAAATGAAAGGAGCTAAACCTATTGATGCAATTGATATTGACAATTGGTGTTACTTGAATTCAATAGAAAATGCAGAGCGTAATAATTGCAAACATATTAGCGTTTATGAAGGAGAAGCTTCTTTATTGGAAGGAAAAAAATACGATTTAATCATTGCTAATATCAACCGAAATATTTTGTTGAATGATATGCAAAGTTATGTTGATTGCTTAAATACAAAGGGAACTTTATTATTAAGTGGATTTTATGAAGAAGATATCCCATTTATTGACGCTTCTTGTTCCGAAAAAGGTTTAACGTATGTTAAAAAATTTCAAAGAAACAATTGGGTTTCTTTAAAATACGTAAATTAGATTTATTTTATTAATCACAACAGTACAAAAACCTACCAAAAATGAGTACTAAAGAAAAAGTAAGAGAAAAAGTCAGCATCAAGGAATTAATAAATCTTGATAATGAAATTATAGTTTACAATGATGATGTAAATACTTTTGATCACGTTATTGATACTTTAATTCGTGTTTGTAATCATACTCCCGAACAAGCAGAGCAATGTTCACTGATTGTACACTATAACGGAAAATGCACTGTAAAAACTGGTCCTTATGACAAACTAAAACCACAATGCACCCAATTACTCGAAGCAGGATTGAGTGCCGAAATAGTTTAGTTTTCAAATAGGCATTACAGCTAATTAATTATTGTTAATAATTCAAAAAATCAGTAGTTTTATTTTATATTTGAATAAAATTATTTGTTTTATGGAAGAATATGGTAAGATTTTAGTTTTTGTGATGCCTATTTTTTTGATATTAATCTTAATCGAAAAATTATACGGTCATTATAAAGGAGAAGATACTGCTCCAAATATGGACTCAATTTCTAGTATCAGTTCAGGAATGGTCAATTCTGTAAAAGATGTGTTAGGCCTGAGTATCACATTAATTTCTTACGATTGGATTGCTTCAAAAATTGCAGTTTTCAATTTAGAGGCTACAATACCAGCTTATATTATTGGCTTTATAGCAATCGATTTTTATGGATATTGGTCACACCGGTTGTCCCACCAAATCAATTTTTTATGGAATAAGCATGCCATTCATCACAGTAGTGAAGAATTTAATTTAGCATGTGCTTTGCGTCAACCAGTTTCGAGTTTCGTAAATTTATTTACTTTTCTGTTAATACCAGCGGCTTTTTTAGGAGTTCCATCAAAAGTAATTGCAATAATTCTACCGATACATTTATTCTTGCAATTTTGGTACCATACTAAACACATCAAAAAAATAGGATTCCTTGAAAATATTTTAGTTACTCCTTCACATCATCGCGTGCATCATGCTATAAATCCAGAATATATGGATAAAAACCACTCTCAAATTTTTATTTTTTGGGACAAGTTATTTGGTACTTTTCAAGAAGAATTAGCATCTGTTCCACCCGTTTTTGGAATTACGAGACCCGCACAAACTTGGAATCCAATTCGCATTAATTTTCAACATCTTTGGTTATTGATTTCAGATGCTTGGCACGCCGAAAACTGGAAAGACAAATGCACAATTTGGTTTAAACCAACAGGATGGCGTCCAGAAAATTTTGAAAAAAAATATCCCGTGAATAAGATAACAAATGTGTATGATTTTGAAAAATACGGAAAGCAATATTCTAAAAAATTAATGTATTGGTCCATGATTCAAGCGGCTATAACTTTGTTATTTATCAGCTATTTGTATAGTTCGATAGCTACAATCGGAATCCCAAATGTATTCCTGTTTGGTGCGTTTATTTTTATAAGCGTTTATAGTTATACTGAATTAATGGACACCCGCAAATTCTCTTTGTTTTGGGAAGGAATTCGATTTGTTTTTGGTATAAGTATAATTGTTTATTTAGGCGATTGGTTTGGTATGAGCGCAATAGCTCCTTTTATCAGTTATTGTATTGTTGGTTATCTGATGATATCTTTATTAATCAACTTTTATTTTGTCAATATCAATTTTGAGAAAGAAAAAATAGTGTCCACATAATCAAAAAAATATGAAAGAAAATTTAGGATTAAAAAGTTATCTCGCTTTTAGTATTATTTATCTCTTGATTGTTTTGTTTCAACAAGATGAGACTGCTTGGTATTTAAAACCTTTTTTAATTCCATTTTTACTTATAACCGTTTATTTTTTTGAAAATTTTTCTACAAAAAAAGTATTGCTAATAGCGTTGTTTTTTTCTTGGATTGGCGATGTTATTTTACTATTTACGGACCAAGGTGAATTGTATTTTATATTTGGATTAGTCGCTTTTTTAATTTCGCACATCACTTATATTGTACTCTTTACAAAACAATTTAATAGTCGTAAAATAAAAAATACATCCGTTTTTTGGATGGGAATTGGATTTATTCTGCTTTATTTTTCGATACTTATTTTTACTTTATTTCCTAAATTGGGTGCCTTAAAAATACCCGTTTTAATTTATGCTATAACCATAACAACTATGCTTTATTTTGCTTTTAAAGGGAGTTTAAAATGGACACAAAAAATGGGGAATCAAGTTTTAATAGGTGCTATTTTCTTTGTAAGTTCAGATAGTATTCTGGCTTTTGACAAATTTTACACACCAGTACCTTTTAATTCTTTTTTAATCATGTCAACTTATATTGTTGCACAATATTTTATTGTAAGTGGAATTTTAAAATTAAACCATAAAAAAATAGCATCAACCTAAAGGGAAAATGCTATCAGAAAAATATTTTTTTTGTGCTTAATGAGGTAATTTATCTTTCAAAACACCATAAATGAATGTTCCGACTAAAGCACCAAACAAAACTAAAATTACGGGCAAAAATCCTGCGCCTAAAAGAATAAATATGGGTCCAGGACAAGCACCTACTAATGCCCATCCCAAACCAAAAAACAGTCCACCTAACCAATAACGAGTAGAACTTTTTTCTTTATCAAGAATTTCAATCGGCAATCCTTTCAAATCTTTAAGATTGTTTCTTTTTATAACTTGAACACCAATAATTCCTGTAACAACAGCAACACCAATAATTCCATACATGTGAAAGGATTCAAATTTAAACATTTCATAAATGCGATACCAAGAAACTGCTTCTGATTTTGTGAGAACAATTCCAAAAACAAATCCAACAAATAAATATTTAAAAGCATTCATATTTTAAAAAATTAAGGGTAATAAAAAATGTGTCATAATTAGACCTCCAATAAAAAAACCAATAACCGCCTTCAATGAGGGTAATTGTAAATTACTCAGACCAGATATCGCATGGCCCGATGTGCAACCACCAGCATAACGAGTTCCAAAACCAATTAAAACGCCACCCATAATTAAAATAAAAATCTTTTTGGGCGATTCGAAAATTTGATTTCCAAAAAGAAAATTAGGTTCCAATTGACCATTTGGAGCATCAATACCGAGCGCTGCCAATTGTGCAATTGTTTTGGTATTAATTGCAACATTTGAAGGATCGCTCATAAAATGAACGGCAACAAAACCACCCAACATTGCTCCTAAAACCACAACAAGATTCCATCGTTTCGATTTCCAATCTATATCAAAAAAAGAAACTTTTTTTCCTATTCCTGTCATGGAACAAAGAGTTTGCAAATTTGAAGACATTCCGAAATTTTTTCCAAAATAGAGTAAACTAAGCATAATCAAGCCAATCAAAAAACCTGAAATTGACCAATGCCAAGTTTGAAAAATAGTATTCATATTGTTGTTTTTTTTTGCAAATATAGATTGATTTTTATCCAAATTATGTGAGAAGTGTCACATTCAATATAAAAAAAGAACGAAATATAAAATGAATTTCAATCTTGGTAAAGTTCTAATTATATTTGTAATCATAAAAAAAGCAAATTCTTTGTTGTTTTTCAAAGGCACAATAAATAAAAAAGCAACATTTTAAAAAAAGGTATTGTTATTGCAATAGAAACTATACCATAAAACATAAACCATGAAACACATAACCCTTTTTATTATAGTACTATTCACAACAGCTTCTTGTATAAGTACTAAATCAACTTTGAAAAATGTTGATGACAATGCGCCTACTCCAACCTTAACAAAAGAGAATACTTTTGTCATTACTAATTTCAGTACCGACAAAAAATACGGGTATGAAAAAGATTATCCTATCAATATTTTCTTTAGAAATAGCAAAGATGAAACAATCAATCAACAACGTTTTTTGAATGCATTAGCTGGACCAAAAGGGGAAAAAATAACCTATACAAAACTTGAAAGCTGCTGTCCATTTCCCACTAAAAGAAGTGATATGGGAGCTGGTTTTCTAGATGTTTATGAACTAAAATGGGAAGGACAGAAAAAACCAATTGTATTGTATTTGAATATTTATGAAAAAGGAATTTTAATGGTTCCTTTTGGACTCAGTTTGAAAAAATAATTGGATCTTCATATTAAAATACTAATACTTTTTACCAAAAATCGCTTTTAAAATTAATGCTTAAAACAATTGTAAAATCTTACAAACAAATACTTTATCCAATTCCAATTTGTAAATTTATTCTAAAATAAGTTATACAAAAAAATCAAAAAGCAATGTTTTACAAAAAATTGTGTGTAAACTACTATTTTGATAACCCATTTGTTGGTCATTTTATAAAATTGCAATTTTGATTTAAATTAGCTAATTTTAGACTTTAAACAAAACCTTTTGAAAAAGTACTTAAAGAAAACCCTCACTATTTTCCTGCGAGTAATAGCAAGCTTTCTGGTATTGTTTGTCTTTTTGGTACTTTTAATCCAAATTCCTTCCGTTCAAAATTTCATAAAAAACAAAACCGTAACCTATATTGAAGGTAAAATCAAAACCAAAG
>CANEXR010000183.1 GCA_947443815.1 Flavobacteriaceae bacterium
ACAATCGGATGTCGAAGCACTGATTGAAGATAAATTGCAAAAAAACATCGATAAAGTTTTGCATAATTGGGAAGCAGAAGGAATTTTGGTTGAAAAAGCACGTTGGGGACGTTCTGTAATTACAAAAGGAAAAATAAAAATTGAACTTAGTAAAGATGTTGATGCTACAAAATTAACTCTAGAACAAGTGCAAGAAATGATTGCTAAGAAAACCCCAGTTAAAAAAGCAGCCGTCAAAAAAACGACAACAAAGAAAGCAGTCGCTAAGAAAACCACAGTTAAAAAGAAATAAAAATGGAATTTGATTTCCTAGCACCTATCGATACAGAAATCCTGAATTTTATGCAAGGATTGTCTTCTCAGCAGTTGGGAAGTAAAATAGTATTGCATACTCCTGACGCATTTCCAGATTTGAATAAAATTAAAATTGCCATATTGGGTGTTTTAGAAAATAGGGGTGATAAAAACTCAGTTTCTAAAGTTGATTTAGTTCCACTACGGAAAGAATTGTACCGTTTGTATCCAGGAAATTGGGACGCCTCAATTGCAGATTTAGGCGATATTTTAGCTGGAAATTCTGTTGAAGATACTTTTTTTGCAGTCAAAAAAGTAGTGGCCAGTTTGATAAAGAAAAAAATTATACCAATTGTTATCGGCGGTTCACAAGATTTGACGTATGCCTTATACAGAGCTTATGATGATTTAGAGCAGATGGTCAATTTGGTTGCTGTTGATAGTAAATTTGATTTTGGTAAAGAAAGTGAAGCTGTTTCTGCAACATCCTATTTAACAAAAATAATTATAAACGAACCCAATAATCTTTTTAATTATTGCAATATCGGTTATCAAACTTATTTTAATTCGCAAGAAGAAATTGATTTGATTGAAAAATTATTTTTTGATGCTTACAGATTGGGTGAGGTATCTAATACGATTTCTATTTCGGAACCTATATTTCGGGATGCTGATTTAGTAAGTATTGATTTGAATGCTATAAAATCTTCTGATTCTGGTAATTTTAGTTCTTTTTCGCCTAATGGTTTTAATGGAAAGGAAATATGTTCGCTCTCCCGTTATGCAGGAATTAGTGATAAAGTTTCATCGTTTGGGATTTTTAATCATGCTAATTCAGTACAAGAATCTGTTATTATAGCACAGATTATTTGGTATTTCATTGAAGGTTTTCATTACCGTTCTAATGAATATCCTTTTGGAAGCAGAGAAAATTATTTGAAATATACAGTTCCTTTAGAGGAAGAAGAGTTGGTTTTTTATAAAAGTGATAAAACAGATCGCTGGTGGATTGAAATACCATTTATTTCGAATGGAAATAATAAATTAAAAAGAAATACGTTATTACCGTGTTCTTATGAAGAGTATTTGGCTGCATGTGATCAAGAGCTTCCTGAGAGGTGGTGGAAAGCTCAACGTAAGAATTCACTGTAATTTTAAGCAGATTTAGAGGTAAGCAGGTGTATAAGAAATGATTTTTATGTAAAATTAGTATTACAATGTAAGATAAATATGTATTTCATCGATTATTTTAATCATTTAAACGATAAAATATTTTTTTTTTATTTTAATTAACACTAATTTTGATACTCGAATTATTTTAATAATAAAATATTGTTTTATTAGAAAATATTAAATAGGTTTACAAACTTTAAGAATAATGAATACATAATCCAAATTTATATGAAGAAGTTCATTGCATTTACGGCAATTTTGACCCTATTAATTAGCTGTGGTAAATCAAGCGACAAAGGGGAGTTAGTTGGTGTTAAAGGAGCAAAATGGCATCCTGAGAAACCTTATGGAATGGCTTTAGTTCCAGGTGGTTCTTTCATCATGGGTAAGCCAGATGATGATTTAGCTGATGTTGAGGATGCTCCTACAAAAACGGTTACTGTTCGTTCTTTTTACATGGATGAAACAGAGATTACTAATAGTGAATATCGATCTTTTGTCGAGTGGGTAAAAGATTCTACTATGAGAGTGCGATTGGCTATCTTAGCAGATGAAAGTGGTCAAAAAGGTGGAGGAGGTGCGACTAATGCTAAAGGTAAAAACGCTGGAAGTATTGGTGATTTTGCTTTTAATGATTCGGATCCTGAAAAAATGACTGCTTATGATAAATACATGTATGATAATTATTATAGCGTTGGAACAGATGATGACCCGTATGCAGGAAGAAAACTTAACAAAAAAGTAAAATTAATTAAAGATACAAAATTGTATCCAGATGAATATTACACTGAAGTTATGGATTCAATGTATTTGCCTATTGAAGAATCATACAATGGTTTAAGAACGATTGATGTTAATAAATTAAAATTCCGCTATTCTTGGATGGACATTCAAGCTGCTGCTAAAGCAAAAGTGGGTAAAAGAAAAGATTTTATAAAAACAGAAGAAGTAAGTGTTTATCCTGATACAACTGTTTGGATAAAAGACTTTGCATATTCTTATAATGAACCAATGCATAATGATTATTTTTGGCACAAAGCTTATGGAGATTATCCTGTAGTTGGTGTTAAATGGACTCAGGCCAAAGCTTTTTGTGCTTGGAGAACATTAAATAAAAATTCTTATATTAAATCTAAAAAGAAAGGTCACGATTTGATTAATTCGTTTAGATTGCCTACTGAGGCTGAATGGGAATATTCGGCGAGAGGTGGTTTAGAATCTGCAACATATCCTTGGGGAGGTCCATATACAAAAAACGACAGAGGTTGTTTTCTTGCTAACTTTAAACCGAATAGAGGAGATTATGCAGCAGATCAAGCTTTGTATACTGTTGAAGCTAAATCTTACGAGCCAAATGGATATAATTTGTACAATATGGCAGGAAACGTCTCTGAATGGACCGATTCTTCGTATGACCCAAATGCTTATGAATATGTATCTACAATGAATCCTAATGTGTTAGATTCTTCTAATAAACGTAAGGTAGTTCGCGGTGGCTCATGGAAAGATGTTGCTTACTTCCTTCAAGTTAGCACTAGAGACTTTGAATATGCTGATTCAGCAAGAAGTTTTATTGGCTTTAGAACTGTACAAGATTATATGGGGACACAAACAACAGGGAATTCCAAAAAAAGAAGAAAATAACTAAACCAAATCTAAAATTATATAAATCTAAAAAAAATTATTATGGCATTGTTAAGTAAAAAACAAATGAATTTCGCATACGGAATGGGAGCAGCGGTAGTTATCATCGGAGCATTATTCAAAATTACCCACATAGAATGGAAATTTATAACAGGAAATTTAATGCTTACAATCGGATTAGTTACTGAAGCATTAATTTTTGCTCTTTCTGCTTTTGAACCAGTAGATAACGAATTAGATTGGACACTTGTATATCCTGAACTTGCAAATGGCGAATCAAAAGCTAAAACTAAAAAAGAAGAAAATCCTGCTGATGCTCAAGGTTTGTTATCACAAAAATTAGATGCAATGTTGAAAGATGCTAAAATTGATGGAGAATTAATGGCAAGTTTAGGAAACAGTATCAAAAATTTTGAATCAGCTGCTAAAGGTATTTCTCCAACAGTAGATTCAATTAATTCGACTAAAAAATACAGCGAAGAATTGTCTATGGCTGCTGCACAAATGGAATCACTAAATAGTTTGTACAAAGTACAGTTAGAAAGTGCATCAAGAAATGCTGAAGCCAATAAAGAAATTGCTGAAAATGCAAGTAAATTAAAAGAACAAATGCAATCGATGACTGCAAATATTGCATCATTAAATAA
This sequence comes from Flavobacteriaceae bacterium, assembly GCA_947443815.1. Taxonomy (GTDB): domain Bacteria; phylum Bacteroidota; class Bacteroidia; order Flavobacteriales; family Flavobacteriaceae; genus Flavobacterium. Next base: position 3,759 of record CANEXR010000183.1, read on the forward strand.
TGTTTATGGCGGTATGCTTTCTGCAATGAATAATAAAGGATAATTAGTTAAAAACGATAAAAAAAACAATAAACTAATTAGTAGAAAATATGGCAGGAGGAAAACTAACCCCTAGACAGAAGATGATTAACCTAATGTATTTGGTTTTTATCGCAATGTTAGCATTAAATATGTCGAAAGAGGTATTATCAGCTTTCGGAATTTTGAATAATAAAATTGAAGACTCTAATTCAATCACAGATAATAGAAACGAAACTTCTTTTTTGCAATTAGCTCAAAAAGCTTCTGATCAACCAGGACAATATGGCGATAAAAAGATAAAAGTTGATAAAATTAGAGCACTTTCTAAAGAATTTTCAGATTATATAGAAGGTATAAAAACTGAAATCACTAAAGAATTCCCAAAAGATAAAGAAGGAAATTATCCTTTTGAACAAATGGATAAAAGTGACGCTATCGATAATATGTTTTATATTGGAGATAAAGAGTCTCCTAAAGGAAAAGATTTTGTTGCGAAAATTCAAGGTTTTGCAGGGCAAATAAAAGCCATTGGTGGTAGCTCTATTGCTGATTCTGAAATGAAAAAAATTGAGAAAAGATTTGCAACAGAAAAAGTATATTCTCAAAAAGCAGGAGCTAAGTTAGATTGGCTTGAATATAATTATCATCATTTCCCACTTATAGCCACTGTAACTAAATTAACACAACTTCAAGCAGATATTAAAGCTACAGAAAGCGATATTATGTCAGGAATGTTTCAATCTGATTTAGTAGCAGCAGCATCTTTAACTGCATACCAACCGATAGTTGTTATGGATAAATCTGTCTTTTTTCAAGGTGAGGCAGTTACTGGGAAGATAATATTAGGAAAATTTGACCCTTCCTTAAAAGCTAAATCAGTTATTGTTAATGGCTCAAGTGTTCAAGCGCAAGCGGGTCAAGCTAAATTTTCTTTTGGAGCAGGTGGTATTGGTGAACATCCTATTGGAGGATCCTTTAATTTTGATGAAAATGGCAAAGTAGTAAGTTTGCCTATTAAAGATAAATATGTTGTTGTAGCAAGACCAAAATCAGCTACAATATCTGCTGATAAAATGAATGTGGTTTATAGAGGTGTAGTTAACCCTATGACAATATCTTTTGCAGGTGTAACTGCTGACAAAGTTACTGCTTCAGCTCCAGGATTAAGTTCTGCTGGTGGCGGAAAATACAACATGAGTCCAGGTGCTGGTACTGAGGCTGTTATTAACGTTACAGGTACACTACCCGATGGTTCGAAAGTTTCAGATAAAAAGACTTTTAGAATTAAAGGTATTCCTGGTCCTACAGGGACAATTAGAGGAGAAATGGGTGTGGTTAAAGGACCAAAATCAAGTTTAGAAATTTCCACAATTGGAGCTAAATTAGTTGATTTTGATTTTGAAGTTGGTTTGGACGTTGTTGGATTTAATCTTAAAGTTACAGGACAGCCTACAGTTGTAGTTTCTGGAAACAAATTAAATGCTCAATGCAAATCCGTACTTTCAAAAGCAGGAAGAGGTGATCAAGTTACTATCTCTGAAATTAAAACTAAATTGGTTGGCGCAGGTAGTTATTTATTACCAAGAACTGCTCCAGTAATTTATGAAATACAATAAATAAATACGTTTAAATAAAAACGTATTTCAATATCTTATAATGATACCATGATGAACGCAAGAAATTTTTTAATAGCCATTATCACTGTTACTGCGAGTTTTAGCTCTTTTGCACAATCTAATTTGCTTAATGCAAAAACACCCGATCAAATTGGACTTAAATCTGCAGCACAGCTTGTTTCTGATAACGATAAGCCTTTAGCTTATGGATATGTTCACGATCGTGATGTTCTAATGGGTAAAACTACTTGGGAAATTATTGACTTGAGTGAGAAGATTAATTTTGCATTATATTTTCCAGTTGATACAGCCAATATTGGTTCGGATAGACGTTCATTATACGATGTGTTGACTAGAGCTATGAGAAATGGTAAAATAACAGAAGTTTATTCGGATAGTTATTTTAATACCAAAAAATCATTGAAAGATATTCAATCTTCTTTGACTCGTATTGACACTACAGATGCTGGAAGAGAGCAAATTAATGCTGGAATAAAAATATCTCCTGAATATATTATTAAACAAGATTTAACAGCTGAAGATGTTACTCAATACAAAATCAAAGGATACTGGTATTTTG
>CANEXR010000184.1 GCA_947443815.1 Flavobacteriaceae bacterium
AATGCAATGGATGAGAATCCTGCTTTAGCAGACAGACAAAAAGCATTAGATGAGAAAAAAGCTGTCAGAGATAAAATCTTAGCAGATAGAAAAGCGCTTCAGGAAGAGAAGAAAATTCAATTTGAAGAAAGAAGAAAACAACTTCAAGCTGAAAGAGAAGCTAAAAAGAATGGCACGGTTTCTGCAAATACTAAAACAGAAAGCGTAAAAACAGCTACAACTGCTGTTGATGCTACTGCAAATGATGCTGCAAAAACAGCCCTAGAAGAAGCAAGACAAAAACAAATTGATGCCAAAACTAAAACACTTGAAGAACGCAAAAAAATAATTGAGGAACGCAAAAAAGCATTAGAAGAAAAAAAGAAAAAAACATTAGAAGAAAGAGAAGCTGTTAAAAAAGCTAACGAAGAAAAATTAAAAGAAAAAACAAACACTAATTAATTACTAAATATTTTAAACACGATGAAACAAATCAAAACTTTATTAATTGCTGCAATACTTGTTTTAGCTGCAAATCAAACAATTACCGCACAAGCAAAAACAGCTCATGTTGATGTAAGTGATATTATGGCAAAAATGCCTGCTATGTTAGACGCTCAAAAACAATTGGAGAAATTAAGTACTACTTATGATGCTGATTACAAAAAAATGGTAACAGAATACCAAGCAAAATTAGCACAGTATGAAAAAGAAGCTGCCACTGTAACAGAAGCTGTAAACACAGACCGTTCCAAAGAAGTACAAGACATGCAAAAAAGAATTGTTGACTTTAGAGACAATGCTCAAAAAGAATTGCAACAAAAAGAATCAGATATCGTTAAACCATTAATGGAAAAAGTAAAAGCATCAATTCAAAAAGTTGGAAAAGCTAAAGGATTCCAGTATGTACTTGACGGCTCTACACTTTTGCTTGCTGATGGTCCAAACTTGACTGTAGATGTAAAAAAAGATTTAGGTTTCTAGTAGGTTAACCAAATGATTTAAAACTGCTCTATTCTAAGTTGGAATAGAGCAGTTTTTTTGTTATCCTCCTGTGATTATTTTTTAAGAATGTATACCTTAGCATCAAATTTTGTTTCTATGAACAACAATCGACCTATAGGGATTTTTGACTCGGGTATTGGAGGTACTTCCATTTGGAGAGAAATACATCAATTATTACCCAATGAAAAAACAATTTATCTGGCTGACAGCAAGAATGCCCCTTATGGTCAAAAATCAAAGCAAGAAATTATTGCTTTGAGTATGAAAAATACCGATTATTTGCTTAAAATGGATTGTAAACTCATTGTTGTTGCTTGCAATACCGCCACCACAAATGCCATACAGGAATTAAGAGCAAAATATAATGTTCCCTTCATTGGTATTGAACCCGCAATTAAACCCGCTGCCAATAATTCAAAAACACAAACCATAGGAATATTAGCTACCAAAGGCACCTTAAACAGTGAGTTGTTCAATAAAACCACTGAGATGTTTCAAGACACAAAAATCATTGAGCAAATTGGACACGGATTAGTACCGCTCATTGAAAATGGACAAATCAATTCCCCAGAAATGACACAATTACTGCAGGATTATTTGACACCGATGATAGCTGCAAACATTGATTATTTAGTATTGGGTTGCAGTCATTATCCTTATTTGATTCCACAAATAAAAAAAATACTACCACCACACATTCACATCATCGACTCAGGAGAAGCTGTTGCCAAGCAAACCCAACATATTTTGACTGAAAAAGTAGGTTTGTCAACAGATAAACCTAGCGTACCTCTTTTCTATACCAATAGCAATCCCGATGTATTAGCTGAAATTTTAGCATATCAATATCCTGTAGAAACCATCGATTTTTAACTATTCTATTTTCATTTTACAAAGCAAAGCCCAACTAAAGATAAATTAAGATTATAATCAAATCTGTACTTATCTTTTCCTTTTGTTCAATAGGAATAGGTTGTCTTTTTTAATTTCTCCCTTTTTTCTACATTTTATAAGCATTATTCTTCCTTAAACCAACTCGAATACATGACGTAATTATTAGAAATGCGTTCAATTTCGCCAGCAAAATCGGATTGGTCAATGTCTTTTACTTTTTTGGCAGGGACACCCGCATAAATACTGCCTGAAGCGACAATGGTATTTTGAGTTACTACAGCACCAGCCGCAATAATGGCATTGCTTTCAACCACACAATTATCCATCACAATAGCGCCCATTCCAATTAATACATTGTCCTGAATACGACAGCCATGAACGATAGCATTATGACCAATTGAAACATTATTGCCTATAATCGTAGGATGCTTTTGGTAGGTACAATGAATCACGGCGCCGTCTTGAATGTTGACTTTATTTCCAATCGTGATACTATTTACATCGCCTCTAATAACGGCATTAAACCAGACGCTACAAGAACTGCCAAAAGTTACATCGCCAACAATAGTTGCATTTTCTGCTACATAACAATCCTCAGGTATTGAAGGTGTTTTTCCGTTAACTGATTTTATTAGCATAATTAGCTGAGATTAAGAAGGGTTAAAAAAATAAAGAGTGGTCCTCTTTAGGGTTGGTAAATATATTCTTTTTTGTGGAAAAGCAAAACTAGAATTGGCTGCATTGCTACAAAAATGAGTCTTATACATACCTAAATGAGTATAAGACTAATAAAAGTATGTATAAGACTAACTTGTACATTTATAAGACTGCGCTTACCTAGGTATAACACTAACTTGTTTATGTATAAGACTACGCTTACCCCAGTCTTATACATACCTAAATGAGTATAAGACTAATAATAGTATGTATAAGACTAACTTTTATAGGTATAAGACTTCTTTTTGTGCAAAAGCAAGTGAAAAAACAGGCAAACTTTTTTAGGCCTTACCATTTTGGAGTAATGCAAGAAACTAGTTTATTATCTTTAGTGGCACCAATATATCCAATTCCTTTTAAATAGTAAAAATTAAACATTCCGTATGGCATTTTTGCTTCTATCACCAGTAAATTTTCATATTCGCAAAAAGGAGTTTTTAATTTTCCATTGTAGGAGATTAATCGGTATTCGCTTTTTTCAGCTGCTGATTTCCATGAATGTCCTATTTCAAAATTTGGATTGTATCGAATTGTTTCATTTTCGCAACAGGAATCGAATTGATAAATAATTCCATTTTCTTCTCTTAAATACAATAGATCTGATTCGGAATTATTCCATTCTTGCTTAAATTCCACATATGTTTTACCATTCAATACTTTGGTTTCATTCTTTGTTTCAAAGTAAAAAGTATCATACCAAAGTATTTTCTTCTTAGCTATTGCTAGAGGAAAATAACTAAAACCTTTTGATTCTTCACAAAATTTTTGCCCATCAAAAAGTTGCGAATAAGATGGACAACTAAAAAAGATTATGAGGAGTAGCGCTATTTTTTTCATTATTAATTTTTTTTTAAAATTACCAAAAGTGTGAGTTGAGGCGAAGTTTCCTGACTTAGCATCCCCGCTATATAACGTTTCAACTTTTATTCAAATAATTTAAGCCTTGTGTTTATTGCTCTTGGTTGATATGTATTGGAAAGGGTATGAAGTTGGGGGAGTTTGCAAGTTGGGTAGATTTTACTTGTTTTTATCAATAAGTCGTAATTCAATTCTGAAAATAAGGTTAAAAACATAATCAAAATAATGATTGGCATTTTCTTTGGCAAAGCTTTCTATTTGTATTGCTTGTAGAAATGGAATGACTTTATGTTTTATATTCACTTCTTTTATTTCATTAGAATTTGATAAATTTATTTCAAACATTTTTAATGAATCGGGTAAATCCGAGAGTATTTTATTAGTATCAGCATAAGAAAATCCATTTCTCATTAATTCACGAACAATATCAAATAAATAAACTTTTTCACTTTGGTTTAGTAAATTAAATTTTTTACATTTTTCGATTGTATTTCCAAGTTGCATTGAGCCATAATCAGAATTAGGTTTGCTGAAATCTGAATCCCAATTCTCAACTGGTTTTGAATCAATTCCAGTTTCATTATATACTAAGGCAAGTTTTAAAAGTCTTTCTAATAAATTGTTAGTCAAAGTAATTGACGCTTTATTTAAATCTAATAATAAGCATTTATTTATTTCAAAAATTATTGGGCTTAGTTCATAAAAAACTTTAAGTTTAAAATCAAAATATTTTGATTGTTTATTGAAGTTCTGGTTTAATTTATCTGTAAAATCTTTTTCAAAAATATCTTTTTTCATTTTATTAGTCTTTTGAAAATTACCAACTATTTTGATTATTTGAATGATGATTAATTTAATGAATTCTTTAAAAAATCCGTTTTGCCTGTTGGTGATAATGTTTTTACATAGTTTCAAATTTTCCGTTCCGATATTCAAATAATTTTTTAGAAACTAAATGGTCACCATTTTCGTTAATTTCATTTATTGTTTTGTTAAGCTTTTTTATGTTTTCAATATCATCTTTTCCTGTTATAAGTAATAAATCGCGGGAAGGGATTCCGATAACGATATCTCCATTTACATTAAAGTTTTCTTTGTGCCAAATGTCAAGTAAAATTAGACTTGATTCATAATTTCCGTCAACAGTTAACATGTAATAACTTTTTTCTCCATGTTTTTTAATTTCAATTGAATTGGACAAGTTTTCTGTTGCAATTTTTTTCAGCTCGTTTTGTTCAATGTTTAGCCCTTTAAAATCGTCTTGAGTTAAATAGTTTATATTTGTTTCCGTATCTTCAACATAGAAAATAAATAGTTCCTCATTATACTTTTCGTAAATATGATTTTTTTCAAAATCTGGATTTATTTCTATTATACTTTGAATGAATCTTTTGTCTTTAATTACGGGTAAAATATTATTAATACGCAACGTTTGATTCGGCTTATATAAACTGTCAGATGAGTTTAGATACTTTATTAAAATTTCTTCAATATCTTCAGGCTCTCTTAAATATTCCGAATAACAATTGTTAAGGAAATGTTTGTATTCATTTGAATTTTCGAATTCGGTCTGAATTTCAAGACCATTTATTGAATGTATTTTTAAGCCTTCAACTTTTTGAATTAAGCGTTTTGCAAATTCTTGAGAAAATTCAGTTTCGTTAAGCATATTTTTAAATTATATTTCTCGTTTCCGTTCGTCAAGTTTTATCGCCAATGTTCTGGTACTACAAGCAGTTTGGGATTAAATTAAGTCCTGTTTTCAATTTGCACAAACATTCCAATGCAAAACTAAATTTCTATTAAGCCAATTGCCTAAATCCTTTGTAGCTGTTGTGTGATGTGATTATTATTCTTTTACAGAGTTTATAATTTCTTGTATTTCTTTGTCAAACTTATTCATAACAATCTCTTTATTTAATTCGTGAGCACATTCAGATTTGATTCGGCAAAATATTTTCCCAGAATCTTGATAAAAATCGAATGATATTTTCTCTAATTTTGGTGATATCCTGTACAACGCTATTTCATTGTAATAAAAGTCGTTTGAATAGTTAATAACCAGATTATAAATTCCAGCTTCTAAAGGGAATGCATTTTCAATGATTTGGTTATTTTCAAATAAAGGAAATAAGGTTACATTCCAAGTTCCTTGCGCAATTTTTATAGATAATTTTTCGCTATCAATATTTTTGCCGAAAGAAACTTTTATTTTTTCGTTTCCAAATTCAGTTTTTATTTGTGCAAAAACTGTCATAGATATTAAAATAAAAAATATTGTAAATTTATTTATCATATTTTTTGCTTAAGCTAGCTCATAACCCATACATTATCAAAACAACTCCTTCATATTAACCACCCAAAACCAAATGACTAGCTAGGGCTTGTTTCGCTTTATACCTGAATCAAATATATAAAAAAAAACTTATAAAAAACATAGATTTTGGTTTGGACTGGGAGTTGCGTGAAGGATGGCAGTGGAGCTCTTTTATGATAT
>CANEXR010000185.1 GCA_947443815.1 Flavobacteriaceae bacterium
AACTATTCTAGACAAATTAAAACTAGATTAATATTAAATAATCATAAACAATTTTCTAAAAATACTTTTAAAACTATATCTTGAAAATAAAATTTCATCATAATAATCTTTATAAAAAATAGCATAATTAATACTAAAAACAATATATATGTTTGAAAAATTCATTTTTAAATTAAAATTCTAATTAAAAAAATATTATTTTTACTATTCACTTAATGTAAATCATATGACTGAAAACGAAAAAACCCTTACCAAATTTTATACTGCTTTTGCTAATGGAGATGCAGTAACTATGGGTGAATGTTATGCAGACACCATAAAATTTCGGGATCCCGCATTTGGTTTATTAAAAGGAAAAGATGTTGGCTTAATGTGGAAAATGTTAATTGAAAGAAGCAAAGGAAATATCAAAATTGAATTTTCCGACATTCAAGCAGATGCCTATTTAGGTACTGCACAGTGGAAAGCGACTTATAATTTTAGTAAAACAAATCGGCTCGTTGTAAATATTATTCAATCACAATTTCATTTTCAAAATGGTTTAATTATAAAGCATATTGATGAATTTGATATCTGGAAATGGTCAAAACAGGCCTTAGGTCTAAAGGGATTGCTTTTCGGTTGGACTGGATTTTTGCAAAATAAAATTCAAGAAAAGGCTCTTTTATCTTTAAAAAAATATAAAGAATCGTTATAGATTTATAAAATCCTTTTAAACTAGAACTTAATTTATCTCCAAATTATTGTTTTAAGTTAGAGAAATTAGTTTAAAGCAAAAAACCGCCTCAATATAAAAAGAGACGGTTTGAATTAATATAAATCTTGAATTATAAAATATAATCGGTATTGATGAAATTAGATTCTTTACTACTTAATAATTCTTGTAAAATTGCATTATTATATTCATTGTCCTTTGATGCTACAAATGTTCTAATAGAAAATGAACGCAAAGCATCGTGAATACTCAAAGTTCCTACCGCAGAATCCTTGCGTCCTGTAAACGGAAAAACATCTGGTCCTCTTTGACAAGAACTATTTAAATTTACTCTACAAACCAAGTTAACCAAAGTATCAATTAATGGCGCAATAGTTTTAATATCTTTTCCAAACAAACTCACTTGCTGTCCATAATTTGACTCAGCCATATCATTCAAAGGTTCTTGAATGTCTTTAAAAGTCAAGACGGGTACTACGGGACCAAATTGCTCTTCATGATATACACGCATGTCTTTATTTATAGGAAACAAAACTGCTGGAAAAATAGCATTATCTGTTTGCTGCCCTCCTTTTGTATTAATCACTTTAGCCCCTTTAGCAGTTGCGTCGTCAATCAATTCTTGAATATAAGCTGGTTTTTCTTTTTCTGGAAGAGGTGTTAACATAACTCCTTTTTCCCATGGATTCCCATAAGGTAACGCGTCCACTTTTGCAGCAAAACGTTTGTTGAATTCTTCAACAATTGATTCGTGTACATACAAAATTTTCAATGCGGTGCACCGTTGCCCATTAAAAGATAAAGAACCTGCAATACATTCTTGTATCGCTAAATCTAAATCTGCATCTGGTAAAATGATAGCTGGATTTTTTGCTTCTAATCCTAAAATCAAACGCAATCTATTTTTGTTTGGATGTTGGTCTTGCAAAGCAATGGCTGATTTACTATTTCCAATCAAAGCCAAAATATCTACTTTTCCTGATTTCATTACTGGCGAAGCTACTTCTCTACCTCTACCATATAAAATATTGATAACTCCTTTTGGAAAACTACTTCGGAATGCTTCTAATAAAGGAGAAATTAATAAAACTCCATGTTTAGCCGGTTTAAAAATCACAGGATTACCCATAATTAAAGCTGGTATTAGCAATGAAAAAGTTTCATTTAGAGGGTAATTGTATGGTCCAAGACACAATACAACACCAATAGGACCTCTTCTTACCATGGCATTTATTCCTTGAACTTTAGAGAAATGAGCACTTCGAGCATTCAATTCTTTTAAACTTTCAATCGTATCGTAAATATATTCTACAGTTCTATCAAATTCTTTTTCAGAATCGCCCAATGATTTTCCAATTTCCCACATCAAAAGTTTGACAACCTCAGCCCGAGTGGTTTTCATTTGTGCCACAAAATTTTCCATGCATTTAATACGATCTACAACTTTCATGGTTGGCCACAAACCTTGACCATTATTATAAGCCGCATCAGCAGCTGCAACCGCTTCTAAAGCTTCCGTTTCGCCCATAAAAGGAATACTTCCTAATAAAGTTGGCTCGTACTTTTCTGTAGAGGATATGGTCGAAAAAACTGGTGTCGTTTGTCCTTTCCAATGTTTTAATTCTCCATTGACTAAATAGGTATCTTGCGTAAGTAAGGTATTAATTTGATATTCTTCTGGTATTACATTCATGTTTAGCGGTATTGTTTATTCAAATTTTAAATTAAAAAAGACTTCTGCCTTTTTTTTTATTCTGGAGCAACAACTTCTCCATCCCAGTCTAAAATTCCTCCCAATAAATTGAAGGCATTTTCAAAACCGAGTTCCTTCATAATTTCACATGCTTTTGCACTTCTTGCTCCGGAACGGCAATACACATAATAATTTTTATTCTTGTCTAATGATTCCAATTCAGCAATAAAATCTTGTCCTTTATGAATATCAATATTTATGGCATTTTCTATAATCCCATCATTATATTCGTCTTCTGTTCTCACATCTAATATCACTGCATTTTCATCAGCTTCGAATTGAGAAATCCAATCTTCTTGTGTTAAATTCATAATCTTTTTTTTTGTAAAAATACAACGATTTTACCTAACAATACCGTTCCAATTTGTTAATTAGATAATATTTCAAAGAAAACGTTTTCGCATAATCGTAAATAAGGTCAAATTGCGAATTTGGTAAATAAACCGTAAAATAAATTCACAAAAAACACATAGCATAGGTTAATATTATCTTTAATTCAAGTTTTATGCTAATTTTTTCATTGATAAATTCAAGTATACTCTTAGATTATTATAGTACTTTTACGTTTTTAATGCTCTTTTAATCTTTATAAAAAACGATTCAATGCACCAACAAATAAAAAAAATATTTCCCTCATTTTCGAAGGAATTAATCACTGACATTGAGGCAAATGACACTATACAATCCTTTGAATCTGGCACTATATTAATGCGGACTGGTCAGTACATAAAAAGCACTATTTTAATTACGAAAGGCACCATCAAAGTCTATCGTGAAGATAGCGAAGGTGGCGAATTTTTCATGTATTATTTGCAACCAGGACAAGCATGTGCCATTTCTATGGTTTGTGCTACAAAAAATGAAAAAAGTCAAATTATGGCTAAAGTCGTAGAAGATGTGGAGGTACTATCAGTCCCTTTATCCTTAATGGATACCTGGATGATGAAGCATAGAAGTTGGTACGAATTTGTAATTGACACCTACCGCAGTCGCTTTGAGGAAGTATTAGAAGTAATAGACAGCATCGCTTTTAGAGCCATGGACGAACGTTTAGAATTTTATCTAAAACGCCATAAGGACGCCTGCGGTTGTAGTGATTTAAAATTATCACACCAAGAAATCGCTACGGAACTAAATACCTCAAGAGAAGTTATTTCCCGTTTGCTCAAAAAAATGGAACAACGCAACTTATTAAAACTACATCGAAATCATATTGAAATACTAAAATAATCCCTTTGATGACCCTACTTAAAGCTATGTGACAAATGTTACTGTCTTTTAAAATTTTAAAAATAATCTTTGTGCCAAATTTAAAAACATGGAATATCTAGGTTATTTTGCTTCGATTATAATAGGGTTGTCTTTGGGTTTAGTTGGTGGCGGGGGATCCATATTAACCATTCCTATTTTAGTATATTTATTCAAAATAGAACCAAAATTAGCAACAAGCTATTCACTTTTTATAGTCGGAATTACGGCTCTTTCAGGTTGCTACTCTCATTATAGAATGGGCAACCTCAAAATTAAATCAGCACTCTATTTTGCCATACCGTCTGTTTTTTCAATCCTAATTATTAGAGAAGTCATTTTTCCGAAAATTACAGAAACACTTTTTTCAATTGCTTCCTACCCGATTTCAAAAAATTTTATGATTATGGTTGTTTTTTCCATACTGATGATAGTATCCGCTATTTCTATGATAAAAACGGGAAATCTAACAATTAAAGCTACAAAAACAAATTACAGCCAACTTGGAATAATAGGATTTTTTGTTGGAATTGTTACTGGCTTTTTAGGAGCTGGTGGTGGATTTCTAATTATCCCAGCTTTATTATTTTTTGCTAATTTACCTATGAAACAAGCTGTTGGAACTTCATTACTTATTATTTTCATTAATTCAGCAATAGGTTTTGGTGGTGATTTATACATTGGAACACCGATTGATTATTCTTTTTTACTTAGTATAACAGGAATTGCTTTTATTGGAATGATAATAGGAACGCAAATTTCTAAAAAAATAGACGGCAATAAACTCAAACCTATTTTTGGCTGGTTTGTTTTAATAATGGGATTTTACATTATTTCCAAAGAACTTTTTCTGAAATAGATTGTTTAAAGTAACTTAAGTCACTATAAATTCCGAAAAACAGAATTACTTTTGTAACCTAAAATGAAATTTAAAAAAACATGCAAATTGAACAAATATATACGGGTTGCTTAGCACAAGGTGCTTATTACATCACATCAAATGGTGAAGCAGCTATTATTGACCCACTTCGAGAAATTCAACCCTATTTAGAACGATTAGCAAGAGATAAAGTTACTTTAAAATACATTTTTGAAACCCATTTTCATGCTGATTTTGTATCAGGACATGTTGATTTGAGCAAAAAGACTGGAGCGCCAATTGTGTATGGACCTACTGCAAAGCCTGAGTTTGAAGCTATTGTTGCCACAGATAATCAGTTATTTGAAATTGGAAATATTAAAATAAAAGTCTTGCATACTCCTGGGCATACTATGGAAAGTAGTTCCTTTTTATTAATCGATGAAAATGGCAAGGATCATGCTATTTTCTCTGGTGACACCTTATTTATTGGCGATGTCGGGAGACCTGATTTGGCCCAAAAAGCAGCTTCCATGACTCAGGAAGAATTGGCAATCACGCTATTTCATTCCTTAAGAACAAAAATAATGACTCTTGAAGATGACGTTATTGTCTATCCTGCACATGGAGCTGGCAGTGCTTGCGGAAAAAACATGAGCAAAGAAACTATTTCAACTATTGGTCATCAAAAAGCAACCAATTATGCCTTAAGAGCCAACATGACTGAAGCCGAATTTGTTTTTGAAGTTACAGATGGATTATTGCCTCCACCCGCTTATTTTGGTATGAATGTAGCCATGAATAAAAAAGGATATCAAAGTTTTGAAACTGTTTTAAATAATGGAATGAGAGCTATTGCTGTTGCAGATTTTGAAAAAATAGCCGACGATACTGGCGCACTAATTTTGGATACTAGGAAAAATGCTGACTTTTATGTTGGATTTATTCCTCAATCAATAAATATTGGGATTGATGGTGATTTTGCTCCTTGGGTTGGTGCCTTGATTGCTGATGTAAATCAACCCATTATTTTAGTTACCGAAAAGGGTCGTGAGGAAGAAACTGTAACTCGTTTAAGCCGAGTTGGTTTTGATAATCTAATCGGCCATTTGGATGGTGGTTTTGATACTTGGAGAAAAGACAATCAAGAAATCGATGTGATAAACCGAATCAGTGCAGAACAATTGGCAAAAGAGATTCAAATTGGTAAAAGAAAAATTATCGATATTCGTAAAGAAAGTGAATACACTGCCGAGCATATTGAAGAGGCTTTCAACAAACCGTTGGCATTAATAAATGATTGGATAAAAGACATAGACCCCAAAGAACATTTTTATCTGCATTGTGCCGGTGGATATCGCAGTATGATTGC
>CANEXR010000186.1 GCA_947443815.1 Flavobacteriaceae bacterium
ACAACCCACTGCATTTTTTATTTTTACTTGATAATAACCAGGAGCTAAGTTGGTAGCAATTGGGTTTGTAGTCCATGTAATGCCATCGTCAAAACTATATTGATCAGAAACAGTCGTTATATTTATAGTTCCACCAGTTCCACAGGTAGGTTGCGTTACAGAAAACGTAGGTGAGTTTAAATAGACTTGGTTAATGATAACATATTGAGAAGAGGATTGGCATCCTGCAGCATCTTTTATACGAATTAAATAATTTCCTGGGGTCAAATCAGTAGCTGTTGCATTTGTGGTCCATGTTACACCATCATCAAAACTATATTGCGCCGCATTTGCCGCATTTATGGTTATCGTTCCTTTTCCATCGCAGGTAGACGGTTGGATAACGGTATAATCGGAATTTCCTAATAATTGCGGTTCAATTATTTTAACTCCAGTTGCAGAGGAAATGCATCCAGTAGGGGTTTTTATTTTTATGTAATGAGTTCCAACCGGTAATAAATCTTTGGTAGGAGTTGTTTGCCAAGTAACTCCATTATCAAAACTATATTGTGCTGCAGGAGTTGTTACGGTTATTGAACCAGTTGTCACAATACAATTAGGTTGAATAGTAGTACTATTTGGGCCTGTTATAGTATTGTTTATAGTCAGCTTTGTACTCACAAAACAACTGCTACCATCAGTTATTTTTACAGAATATTGGCCTAGGCTTGTAACAAATGGCGGGACACTATAAGAGCTATTTGTGGCCCCTATAATTGCTATCCCATTCTGATACCATTGGAATGTTTTTTTATCGCTTACTGGTTTTGTTAAAGTAGCTGTTAAAACTAAATTACTATCACAAAAATTACCACTTTGAGTAATAGTAACACCAAAAGATTCTGATGTGTTTAATAATAAATTGTCATACAAAAAGTAAGGATAATCTACACCTGACATTGATGGATAAGATTTAGGCAAAACAGGAGGTGCACCAAGCATGATCGCATTTATAGTAACCGATGGAGTGAAAGAAATCGTGATTTCTCCCCAAGAAGAGATAGGAGTATAGGTTGCATGTCCAATCTCTATCCAAGTTGGATCGGCTAAATTAGGACTACTGACAATATTTAATGGTAGATTTTTACTATTTGCACAACCATATAAAGTGACATTAACAGGTTCTAGCGAATCGACATTGCTATTAGTTGATAATGTTCCATTATTGTATATTTTTAAAGCGGCTATATTAAAGGTCAACTGATAATTTGTTCCAGCAGTCATAGGTGATGATAAAGGAGCTCCTAAATACTCATTCCAGTCTGTTAAGAAAAGTGCACCAGCAATACCATCACCATCAGGAAAATTTTGCAACCCTAAATCTTTAACTCCAGGCATAATAAAACCACAGGTGTTAAAGTAATCTGTGGTGGCTTCTGTAGCCTGTATCCACGGTGTTGCAAGGTTTAATTCCGAAAAATTACTAGGACAACTAGCATGTGTTTCAAAGGAAGGATTTGGAATTATTGAAGTTATTGCGGTAGTGTTACAAATACAATCGCTATCATTTAAATCTATTTTTCCATCACCATCATCATCAATACCATTATTGCAATTTTCTTGTGCAGAACAGAATATAGAAAACAATAAAAATAGAACTAGTAGTTTGTATTTCACTTTATGAAAATTTTTTAGATTGTAAATGTAATTAAATAGGTACAAATTTCAAAAAACATGCCGCTTCTATTTTCATTTATTTTTTTGGTAAAATAAAAAGCAGATATATACTTACAAAAAAAACAAGTAATTGATTTGGTTTTTCTATTCTTGAGAAGTTTTTATGCTAACCACTAATTGAGTATTGAATTTTAATTTAAAAGGGGTATAATAGCTTTTGTATAAAATCAATAATTATCCCTTATTTTTGCACCAAACTTTTTCCTCTTGAAACCAAAACTATTCCTCATCACGCCTCCATTTACCCAACTGAATACACCGTATCCAGCAACGGCTTACATCAAAGGGTTTTTGAATACAAAAAACATCGAATCCGTTCAAGCAGATTTAGGAATAGAAGTGATTTTAAAATTGTTTTCAAAAGAAGGGTTGAAGCAATTATTTGCTTTTTCAACATCAAATACCCAACAACTAAGTCCCAATGCCCAAAGAATTCGGGCGCTACAAGACGAGTACCTCAAAACTATTGAGCCTGTAATTGCTTTTTTACAAGGAAAAAATCCAACTTTAGCCCTTCAAATTTGTCAAGAAGATTTCTTGCCTGAAGCTTCTAGATTTGCACAATTAGAAGATTTGGATTGGGCTTTTGGCACGATGGGAACGCAGGACAAAGCCAAACATCTAGCCACTTTATACCTCGAAGATATCTCTGATTTTATAGTAGAATGCGTAGATGAAAATTTTGGTTTTAGTCGGTATGCGGAACGTTTGGGACGTTCTGCTAATTCGTTTGACGAATTATACACCACTTTACAGCAAGACCCAACTTACATTGATGGGGTTTTACTTTCTATTTTAAAACAAAAAATAGAAACCATTCAGCCCACGATGTTTTTAATTTCGGTGCCGTTTCCAGGGAATTTATATTCGGCTTTTCGTTCCGCACAATGGGTTAAAAAAAACTATCCCACAATCAAAATTGCCATGGGTGGCGGTTTCGCAAATACCGAATTGCGTTCGCTATCAGATGCCCGGGTTTTTGAGTTTTTCGATTATATCACTTTGGATGATGGGGAAATGCCGATAGAATTATTAGCCTCTCCCAACTTTTCTGAAGATGGAATAACAAGAACTTACAAAAGAACATTCTTGTTAGAAAATGGAAAAGTTGTTTATAAAAATAATTCTACTAAGTCTGATTACAAACAATCCCAAGTTGGAACGCCTGATTATTCCGATTTGCTTTTGGATAAATACATTTCGGTCATTGAAATCATAAACCCAATGCACCGCATGTGGAGTGATGGACGTTGGAATAAACTTACCATGGCACACGGTTGTTATTGGGGAAAATGCACGTTTTGTGATATCTCATTAGATTATATAAAGGTGTACGAGCCTGTAGCGGCTAACTTGCTGTGTGATCGAATGGAAGAAATGATAGCGCAAACGGGCGAAAATGGATTTCATTTTGTAGATGAAGCAGCTCCTCCTGCATTAATGCGCGCTTTGGCTCTCGAAATCCTTCGTAGAAATTTAGCGGTAACTTGGTGGACCAACATTCGATTCGAAAAAAGTTTTACTAAAGATCTATGTCTTCTTTTAAAAGCCTCTGGATGCATTGCCGTTTCTGGCGGACTCGAAGTTGCCTCGGATCGATTATTAAAATTGATAGACAAAGGTGTTACTGTCGAACAGGTAGCGAAAGTCACTCGTAATTTTACCGAAGCTGGACTAATGGTACATGCCTATTTGATGTACGGTTATCCCACGCAAACTATTCAGGAAACGGTGGATAGCCTAGAAATGGTACGCCAATTATTTGAAGCTGGGATTTTGCAATCTGGATTTTGGCATCAATTTGCCATGACCGCACATAGTCCAGTTGGTTTGTATCCTGAAAAATTTGGTGTAGTAAAACAAACGGAAAGTATAGGAACTTTTGCCAATAACGACATCAATTATACCGATATAACAGGAATTGACCATGATAAATTCAGTTTTGGACTCAAGAAATCATTGTTTAACTTTATGCACGGCATTTGTTTTGACTACGAATTGCAAGACTGGTTTGATTTTAAAATTCCAAAAACAAAAATTGAAACTGATTTTATTTTTGATGCGCTTCAAGAAGAAGCTGATTTTAATATAAAACCCACTGCAAAAGTCGTTTGGCTAGGAGGAAAGCCATCTGTAGAACATTTTATCAAATCCAAAAAAGGAAATTCTTGGGAAATAATGGCTTTAACTTTTCATGATAAAAAAGAAAGTTTCACCATTCAAACCAATAAAAAAGAAGGGGAATGGCTAGTGGAATTAGTCCGAAAAATAGCCGTTTCAAATACTAAAGTCTATTCTTTTCAGGAAATAAAATCGGATTTCGAAACCCATTTTGAAGATTTTGAATTGCTTTGGTATTCCAAACCGATTAATACATTACGAGAATTTGGATTGTTAGTTTTGTAACCGTTACTTTATTTTTTGGTTACCCAATAATGAAAATCTCTTTCTAAATCATACACCATTCTTTTAACACTTCTCCTCATAATCAAATAAGGTATTCCAAGCATAAATGCCATGTGAAATACTAAAAAAGGCAGTACAAAGAGTGGTGCATTTCCAGTATCGCTAAACAAAAAGGAACTAAACATAATGATATAAAACAACAGAAAAAAACCTAAAAACACCAACATTTTTCTTTGAAAGCCACTAATTTCAGTTTTTATAATTAGCTGGTCTGTTTCTTCTACTAATTGTCCTGTAGCTTTGGCAAAAGAATAGTTAGTGTCAAATATTTTTCTTCTTTTTTTTAATTCAAAGCCATTATTTTCAATTGTTCCCTTGTATTCGTTTTTGCTAGAAGTAAACACTTCAAAAGGTTCAAAACCCAAATTTGATTCATCTACATTTTCTCTAAATTTTTTTATAAAATCAATTTTTGAAATTTGCAATTCAATGTTGATGTCTTTTATTAGGTTTATTTTTCTTAAAAAAGTATTCATTTATTTTGGGTTTAGTTGCTTCAAATGTATGTTTTTTATTTCATTTTTTTTCATTGTAGAAAGCTTGTCAGAAAAAAATTATTGCTAAGAATAGAATAGTAAATTGGTGTTTTTTTATTACCATTTGATATTTTAGTATCTTTCATATTAAATTTAAAAGTTTAGGTTTGCTTTCTGTGTTTTATTTTAATCAACCAATTATAATGTTTAAAAAAAGTGTTCTCTTACTTGTTTTCCTATTTCTTTCCTTTTCCTCATTTGCTCAAAAAGCTTTACCTATAAATAATTCCTTTTTGTATTCAGGAAGAGTAGAAAATCTTGCCAATGATAAAGTACTTTTGATAGGTTCCGCTTCGTCTGTTTCGTTTAATTTTAAAGGAAATTCTTGTGCTATTTCCTTGCAAAGTATTGATTCTTGGGAACATCACAATTATGTTTCTCTAGAATTAGATGGTGTTTATATGGGGCGTTTTAAAATTGAGAAAGGGGCTATACAATCTTTTCCAGTGGTAGCTTCGGCAAAGAAAAAAACACATTGTTTGACAATTTATAAAGCCACCGAAGCATCAAACGGAACTGTTTTGTTTGCAGGCACAACAGCTAAATTGACAACAATCACGTCTAAAAACAAAAAGAAAATAGAGTTTATAGGTGATTCTATAACTTGCGGAATGGGAAATGATACTGCTGCAATTCCTTGTGGAATGGGAGAATGGTTCGATCAGCACAATGCTTATTGGGCTTATGGGCCTGATGTTTCTCGTAGTTTGAATGCCGATTTTGTTTTGAGTTCAGTTTCTGGAATTGGAATGTATCGGAATTGGAATGATGAGCATCTCAACGAAGCTAATATGCCAGATGTTTATGAAAATTTGTATTTGAATAAAGACAATTCAAAACCATATAAATTTGCTTTTCAACCTGATTTAGTGAGTATTTGTTTGGGAACGAATGACTTGTCTAATGGCGATGGTAAAAAAGAACGATTGCCTTTTAATGAAGAAAAATACGTTTCGAATTATATTAATTTTATAAAAACAGTTTATCAACACGCACCTAATACCAGAATTGTATTGCTGAATAGTCCAATGGTTTCTGGTGATAGAAATGAGATTTTAGTACGTTGTTTGAAAAAAGTAATTCAGGCTTTCGAAAAAGATATACAACACAAAACAATTGCTTTATTCGAATTTCAACCAATGAAACCCAACGGCTGTGGTTCCCATCCCGATATTGCTGATGATGCCATTATGGCGAATCAATTAACATCTTTCTTTAAAAAATTACT
>CANEXR010000187.1 GCA_947443815.1 Flavobacteriaceae bacterium
GCTCTTTTTTTATTTTTCAATTGCCCGCCTTTAAAGGCGGGGCAATTGAAAAATAAAAAAAAGCGGGAACGTACAGCCCGACCCGTAGTTTTTACGGAGGGTCACGCCCAAATCATTCTTGAAAACACCTCATTCTATTACATACACGGTGGTGCTTCTTGCTCCGTGCGCTCCTATCACGAGCGATTGCTCAATATCGGCGGTTTTTGATGGACCTGCTATAAAAAGCCCAAAACCTTCTTTGTTGACTTCTATTTTTTCATAGGCTTGATGCAACGTGTTGACTATATCTTTTTTATTGATTATTAGAACCAAATGTTGGCAAATAAAAGCAGTCAGTCTATTTAGCAATTGGCTTTCATACACCCAAACGGCACCGTTTTCGGCTACAGCTAGGGTTCCTTTTACATAGATTCGTTCCAAGTTTTCGAGTTGAGTAGCGGTCATTTTATTTATTCCTGAAGTAATTTCGCCCAATTCGGCAACGGTGTTGATAGTGAAATTTTCAGATTTTTTTTCTTCAATTACTTTTTCCCAATTCGGTACTAAAATCACTTTACCGCCAATGCTTTCCAGAACATTTTTGAACTGTTTGAAAGTATCGGCATAGGTAATTACTTGACTTAAATCAATGACTGGAAGTGTAACCAACTCGGGTTGATGCTCTTTGATGGAAGCTACTATTTTATTTCTTGATGTCGACATTATTTGTTTTTATTTTCAAGATACCATTCTCTAAAAGATTGTTTTGGCACTTCTGGCATTTCTCTTTGTTGGTACCAACTATTCCATTTGTTACTCGCCACAAAAGGGAATTTCTGCATCGTCCATCGCGCCATGCTTCCTACCAAACGGTATACTTTTGGTTTTGAAAACACAAAAGCCATTCCTTTCATTCCTATCTTTTTGCTGGAAGTGACCAAGCCTTCGCTGACAATGATTTGCCTCCATTTCCATAATTGTTCGTGAATGTCAATTTTTACGGGACAAACATTGGTGCAACTACCACAAAGTGTTGACGCAAATGGCAAATCGGCATTGGCTTTCATATCTAAATTTGGGTTCAGAATCGAACCAATTGGCCCAGCCACGGCGGTATGGTAACTGTGTCCGCCACTACGACGATATACTGGACAGGTATTAAAACAAGCTGCGCAACGAATACATTTTAGGGAATTTCTGAAATCGGTTCGCCCTAATTGTCGGCTTCGACCATTATCAACAATCACGATATGCATTTCCTGATTGGGCCTTGGTTTATGGAAATGACTGGAATAAGTGGTAATAGGTTGTCCTGTTGCGCTTCGAGCCAACAAGCGCAAAAAAACAGCAAGGTGTTCGGCTTTCGGAATGATTTTTTCAAAACCCATGCAGGCAATATGTACGGCAGCGGTATGCGCGCCCATATCGGCATTGCCTTCATTGGTGCAAACCACAAAACCTCCCGTTTCGGCAATGGCAAAATTCACTCCGGTAATCGCCAATTCCGATTCAATAAATTTATTTCTTAAATGTTGTCGCGCGGCTTCGGTTAAATATTGCGGGTCAAAATTTCCTTCCTCAGTATTCAGGTATTCATGAAACGTTTCGCTTACTTGCTTTTTGGTCAAATGAATGGCTGGCAATACGATATGACTGGGCGGTTCTTTCCTAAACTGAACGATGCGTTCTCCCAAATCTGTATCGACAACCTCGATGCCTTGATGTGATAAGTATTCATTCAAATGGCATTCTTCGGTAAGCATGCTTTTGCTTTTCACAATCTTTTTGATGTTGTGTTTGCGAATGATTCCGTGAACAATTTGGTTGTGTTCCTCTCCATCAGCTGCCCAATGCACGATAATCCCATTGGCTTTGGCCTTTTCTTCAAAATCTTTTAAATAATTAGAAAGATTAGACAGTGTATGGTTTTTTATTTGCGAAGCCCACTCTCGTAATTGTTCCCATTCGGGCAAACCATGTGCTGCTTTGTCTCTTTTCTCGCGAACAAACCACAAGGTCTCGTCGTGCCAATTGGTTCTTGGCTCGTCGGCTATAAATTGTTCTGCTAAATCCGCGTGTTTTGGGTTCATTATGTTTAATTGACGAATGTGTTCTACTAAAAAACAAAGAAAATTTAACCATATAAGGAATATAAGTTCATTTAAGCAAACTGAATGCTTCCTTATATTTTCTTATATTCCATATATGGCAGACTTCCTTACTCTATTTATCATTATCAAAGTTTAAATTTTATTTTACCAATTCCCATTCAATATCTCTGCAATATGAATGATTTTTGTTTTGCTTTTGTCTCGTTTGAGAATCCCTTCTAAATGCATCAGACAACTGGAATCCCAAGCGGTTATATAGTCAACATCGTTTACTTCGTGTTCTTTTATTCGGTCTTTTCCCATTTTGACGCTTACGGCTTCTTCAAAAACGCAAAAAGTGCCTCCAAAACCACAACATTCATCTTTTCGTTTGGGGTAACTCAACTCTATACCGCTTACCATTTTTAAAAGTTGTTCTGGTTTGGAGAAAAAGGGAAGCATTGTTTCGGTCATTCCTGATAAATGTAATCCTCTTTGTCCATGGCAACTGCTGTGAATACCCACTTTATATGGAAAACTGGCTTTCAACGTTTCGACTTTCAGCACATCCGTCAAAAACTCGGTAAGTTCATAAATGGTGGTTCGAATTTTTTGACCTTCTTCGGGGTGTAATTCGTCTTTCAAATGTTCTTTCAAATGCAAAACACAACTGCCCGATGGCGCAACAATATAATCAAAGTCCGAAAAATTAGCCACGAAATTGGCATCGCAACCTTTATTCAAACTAGAAAAACCACTATTGGCCATTGGCTGGCCGCAACAGGTTTGTTCCAAAGGAAAAGTAACGTTACAACCTAATTTCTCTAATAATTCAAGCGTAGCAATTCCTACCTGTGGGTAAAACTGGTCAATGTAACAAGGTATGAATAAAGCTATTTTCATTTGTTGCGTTTGTTTTTTTTCTATCCGCTAAGCGGAGTGTTTTTTTCATTTAATTATTCAAATTGATTACAAACCTGTATTCATTTTTGTAAATAAATTATGTTATTTAGTGTTCCTGCAAGGTCTTTTTTTATCCGTATTAATACCTACAAGGTCTCAAAAAAGACCTTGCTGGATATTCGATGAATAACAAATTATTGAATTCAACTCCTTTAATTATTCAAATTAATAAAACCACCGTCAATAGGATAATCGGAACCAGTGATAAAAGAAGATTCGTCACTGCAGAGAAACAAAGCCAATGTGGCAATTTCTTCTGGTTTTCCCATTCGACCGATAGGTTGTGATTTAGACAATTTCTCGAAAATTTCGGTTTCGTTTCCAGGATAATTTTTAGAAATAAATCCGTCTACAAAAGGGGTATGCACCCTTGCTGGCGAAATCGAATTGCAGCGGATATTTTCGTTGATATAATCTTTGGCTACCGATAAAGTCATTGCCATTACAGCTCCTTTGCCCGTAGAATACGCAAATCGGTCTGGAATTCCAACCCAGCAAGCGATAGAAGCCATATTGACAATCACACCACCACCCGATTTCCTAAATTGCGGAATAGAAGCGTACAAACAATTATACACGCCTTTTACATTTACATTCATGATTCGGTCAAAATCGGCTTCGGGAGTGGTATCTACTTTACCCACATGAGCAATTCCTGCATTGTTCACCAGAATATTAATATTCCCGATTTTTTCGAATGTGACAATCACTTCCTGCTGATTGGCGACATTGCAGGCATGTGCAAACACTTTGCCACCGCTTGCTGTTATTTCGTCAACGGTAGATTGGGCACTTTCTTGGGAAAGTTCCAAGACATGCACTTCGGCTCCTTGTTTGGCGAATAATAGAGCAATTGCTTTTCCTATTCCGCTTCCACCACCCGTTATAACTGCTTTTTTGTTTTGTAAGGAGAACATATAATACATTTTTTAATTTCGGTTACACCATGAATTGTATCGTTTTTTTGCCAATAATCTTACGAATTTTTACAAATTTTCCTTTTTAATTTATATAAAATTTAATTTATGAATTAGTGGCTGACTTTCTACAACGACACTCCTCTTTTCCAAGGAATAAAATCATCTTGGTTTAATTGCACTGCTTTAGGGATAATTTCGCCACTTGCCGCTTTTATGCAATAATCCAAAATCTCTTCTCCCATTTCTTCTATGGTTTTTTCTCCACTGATGATTGGTCCACAGTCAATATCAATAATATCACTCATTTTATTGGCCAAAACCGAGTTAGTTGCCACTTTGATAACAGGACAAACTGGGTTTCCTGTTGGTGTTCCCAAACCAGTAGTAAACAAAATTAGTGTTGCCCCAGAAGCTGCTTTTCCTGTCGTTGCTTCGACATCATTTCCAGGTGTACAAACTAAACTCAATCCGGGTTTTGTGACCAATTCAGTATAATCTAATACATCGACTACGGGTGCGGTTCCCCCTTTTTTGGCAGCACCAGTACTTTTAATAGCATCGGTAATTAAACCATCTTTTATATTTCCGGGTGACGGATTCATGTGAAAACCAGAACCAACCTTGTGTGCCAAAGCATCATAGGATTCCATTAAATCTATAAACTTCTGAGCCGTTTCTTCAGAAACGCAACGGTCAATTAAGTCCTGTTCGGCTCCGCATAATTCCGGGAATTCTGCCAACAGGATTTTACCTCCCAAACCGACCACCAAATCCGAAGTGTAACCCACGGCTGGATTTGCCGAAACACCGCTAAAACCATCACTCCCTCCACATTTTACACCAATGCACAATTCACTTAACGGCGCATCCGTTCTTTCATATTGATTGATTTCAATTAAGCCTTCAAATGTTTTTTTGATGGCATTGGCAATTAATGCTTCTTCACTTTCGGTTTGTTGTTGTTCGAAAATAAACAAGGGTTTATCGAATGCTGGATTTTGTTTTTTGACATCATCCATAAAATCCTGTACTTGCAAATGTTGACAACCCAAACTCAACAATGTAATTCCGCCCACGTTGGGATGATTGGCATACGACGCTAACAAAGCACTCAAAGTTGCCGCATCCTGACGCGTACCTCCACAGCCGCCTTGATGATTCAGGAATTTTATTCCATCCACATTTTTGAATACTCGGTTGGTAACGTTGGTTTGCATCAACTGCAAATCGACTGCATTTATATCTTCGCCACTTTGATAACTTTTCAAAAGCTGATGGGTGAACTGCGTGTATTTATCACTAACCGAATATCCCAACTCATTGTGCAAGGCCTCCTTAATGACATCTAAATTTCGGTTTTCGCAAAAAACAGTTGGAACAAACAACCAATAATTGGCTGTTCCTACTCGCCCGTCTTTTCTTTTATATCCTTTGAATGTTTGGTCTTTATATTTGGAAACATCGGGCGCTTGCCATGAAAAAGAAGTTTCTCGATACGCATACGGTTCAGCCGCATGTTTCAGGTTTTCGGTGGTCATCAAACTTCCTTTGGTCACATCACATTGCACTTTTCCAACCAAAACGCCGTACATAAACACTTCCTGATTGGGTTGCAAATCTGTCATATACAATTTATGCTTCGCCTTAATGGTTTCTTGCAAAACGTATGCTTCCGATTCAAAGACAATCGTTTCTCCTTTTTGCAAATCCGTTAGAGCTACCAAAACGTTGTCTTTTGGATGCATTTTGATAACTACTCTTTTTATTTTATTATCAACCATTTTTATTTTTTATTATTCTGAAATTCGTTTTTGACCTTTATATCCAAACAGCAAAATGACAACAAAACAAATTAATGGGACGATATATCCGTTTTGAATATTTCCCGTTTTATCCGAAATTAAACCCAGAACGGGAGGTAATAATGCCCCTCCTACAATAGCCATTACTATCAATGAAGAGCCAATTTTAGTATTGTGTTCTAAGC